>JANOAX010000106.1:0-5358 GCA_031411335.1 Bacteroidota bacterium | reverse complement strand
TTTCGTTCCTTTGAATAGTCAATTCTATGATCAAGCCTCATGTCATTTCCTTAAGCAAAAGCGATTCGCATACTTTCAATAAATACAATTGCGAAAAATTTACGTTAATAGATGGTTTAGGTGTCGAGGATGATGCCCATTCGGGTAAAACAGTGAAACATCGCTCTAGAGTAGCCCAAGACCCTACGCAGCCTAATTTGCGACAAGTACACTTGATCCATTCGGAGTTGTTTGATGAATTAGCAGAAAAAGATTTTTTAGTAGTTCCAGGAGCTATGGGTGAAAATATTACCACACGAGGAATCGATTTGTTGAATTTACCTAAAAACACCATTCTTAAAATTGGTGCTAAAGCAGAAATACAAGTCACTGGATTAAGAAACCCATGCTCTCAATTAGAGTCTATTAAAAAAGGATTGATGAATGCTGTTTTAGATAAAGATGAGCAGGGTAACTTGATTCGAAAAGCAGGTATCATGGGTATCGTTTTACAAGGAGGAGATGTTTTTGTTGAAGATGAAATTTTAATTCAGTTTCCCAATCATCCATATGAAAAATTGGAAAAAGTATAAATTCGTTTCTGAATCCAGTCGAAATAAGTGTAGTTTCTTCTTTGACCCAGGCGAATATTTGGCTACAGGATCCCTTCTAAAGGCAAACAGTTCAAAACTAATGGTTGAAATCGATGGTATTTACTATAAATTCTATTACATTTACTCTATATTTCCATTTACACCAACCCTATTAACTTTGAATCCATGAACAAAAAACTACTCATCATCGCACTGATTTTGACAAGTTTGTTTTGTCGTCCTACCTCTGTGTTGGCTCAAAATGTTCCATTTAGCAGTGGAGTAATTCCGATGTGCGATACTTCTTACTTTACAGCCAATGTTTCTGGTATTGGTACTCTTTATCCTTTTGGCTGGGGTAGTTGGTGGAATTTCTCATTGACAGAATTATTGATAAATGTAACTTCAAATCACCCTCAAACATTAATCATTACACTAACATCACCACAAGGAACTTCTTTGCTTTTATCTCAATTTAATGGTGCCGGAGGTTCAAACTATACCAATACAAATTTTTCAATTTTTTCTTTTACGAATATTAATACTGGTGCGGCTCCATTTACCGGAAATTGGGAACCTGAAGGTGGTACATTCTCAGTGTTTGATTGGGAAAACGGTGATGGAATTTGGACCATTTCGATCATCGACACGGCTTGTTCTGGCGGTGGTGGTGGCGGTGGCGGTGGCGGACCTGTATGGACCGATGGATTTTTTAATGGCGGTGGTGCAGGTAGTGGTGGTTTCACATTTAATCCAAGCGGTCCTCCTCCTCCTCCTTGCCCAGGTTGGGTGAATTTTGGAAGTGCTAGTATCTGTCAAGGTGAAACTTTCGACTTAATGAATTATTATTTATCATGGGATCCAAGTATGACTTATAATTTTTACCTTAATTCTAGTTTTGTTTCAAATTCAAGTGCTGTTTCAATAGACGGGACTTATACAGTTGAAGCGATCGATTGGTCAGGTTGTTTTTACTTTAACAATTTTATATTGACTGTTAACCCTGGTCCTTCATTGGGTGTCGATCAAATTGTAAATCAAAATTGTGATGGTACTCCTACAAACTTAGAAGCTCTTTTTAATTTATCAGGTTCTACTTCATCGTGGAATTTTAATGGATCACCCATTCCGAATGCCAATGCCATCGCTGCAGTTAGCCCAGGAATTTATCAGCTAATGGCTCAAACTGCAAATGGATGTAAGGATACCGCATTAGTCACGATGAATCCATCTACAGGAATTAGTTTGGGATCCAATCAAAATGCATCAATTTGCAATAGTTCAACATTAGATCTCTCCTCATTATATTCCACAGCAGGATTAACTACTACTTGGTACTATAGTGGACTGCCAGTTGCGAATCCAAGTGCTGTAAATAATAGTGGGATCTACACTCTTATCGCTAGTGATCTTGGAGGATGTGCTGATACTGCCGATGTGACCCTGACCGTCGTTGCTAGTCCATCATTGGGAATTGATTTAATAATTGATACCTGTATTACTGGAAATTTTGACTTAACAAGCTTGTACAGTACTACTGGATTTACATCAGCCTGGACCTATGGCGGAGCTCCTGTTTTAAATCCTTCTTCAATAGCATCTAGTGGGTCCTATTTGTTAGTGGCAAGTACTAGTGGGTTATGTCCAGACTCCGCAGTAGTAAACTTAAATATTTTTCCAATTCCAACTTTGGGAGGAAATATTGCTACTTCTACATGTGATAACGAACCAATAAACCTCACGAATTTACTTTTTGCCGGTCCTCCTAACATAAGTTCGTGGTATTTTGTAGGAAATCTGATTTCAGCACCTACTTCAGTTTCAATTCCTGGAAGGTATTCGCTTATTGTGACTACACCTGATGGTTGTATAGATACTGGAAATGTTGATCTTTATGTTAATCCTTCACCTGCATTAGGACCAGATTTAACAATCAATAGCTGTTCGAACAGCGGAATTGATCTAACTTCTTTGTTCAATACTGCGGGGTCAACATCAACGTGGACCACTAACGGTAGTGCAGCACCGAATCCTTCATTGGTTACAAATTCTGGAACTTATCAATTAATAGCGACCAATGGATTCTCTTGCTCCGATACTTCATTGGTTGTATTAAATCTATCAGCGCAACCCGCTTTAGGTCCCGATCAATCCATAACCATCTGTGATGGCAACATGGTTGATTTAACAACATTATTCAATCCAAATGGAAATTCATCTGCTTGGTATTTGGGTGGAATCCCCATCTCACCTCCTAATTCAGTAGGTATTGGAGGAGTTTTTACTTTAATTGTCACTTCTTCTGCAGGATGTGTAGATACCGCCAATGTTGATTTAACAGTGATCGCTAGCCCTACACTAGGCATAGATCAAACTCATTCCATTTGCTCCAATACAACCCTAGATTTAACCAGCTTGTATTCTACAAGTGGAAATTCTACATTGTGGATGTATGGTCCTTCCGTGGTGAGCAACCCTTCACAAGTTTTCAATGCTGGGAATTATTTATTGATTGCTACTAATCTAAACGGATGCATTGATTCTGCCACTGTGCAAGTAAATCTTATGAATGCACCATTACTGGGTATTGATCAAAATATTAATCTGTGTACAGGGAATACATTAGATCTTACTGCAATTTATAATACTACTGGTTTTAGCAGCGCTTGGACAAATTTAGGTCTGCCTGTTTCGAATCCCAATTCAGTTGATTTAAATGGTAGTTACATGCTCATCGTAACGGATCTGAACGGATGCATGGATACAGCCAATGTGCAACTCACAATGCTCCCATCTCCCAACTTAGGAAGCGATCAATTGATTTCTGTTTGCGATGGAAATGAAGTTGATTTGAATCCACTCTATGCTACTTCAGGTTTTACCGTGAATTGGACTTTAAATTCTGCTACTGTTAGCAATCCATCTTCAATTACAACTGCTGGTCTTTACCAGCTATTAGCAACCAATAATGTTGGCTGTTCTGATTCGGCTTCTGTCCAAATTACCATCTTACCAAAACCAAATTTAGGTATTGATCAATTCGTTTCTTCTTGTGATGGAATTGCAATAAACCTTTCAAATTTATATTCATTAAACGGCTTAACACCGGCATGGACATTATTAGGCAATCCCATCAGCAACGCTTCTGCCATACTAACGGCCGGCACCTACGAACTTATTGCTAGTAATGCATCAGGTTGCTTAGATACTTCGTCTGTAACTGTTACTATAAATCCACTTCCTATTCTAGGTCCGGATGCGAATTATGCGCTTTGTCCATGGCAAACCCTAGATCTATCACAGGTTTATAATGTCAGCGCCTATACTGCTCTCTACACCTATTTGGGCAATCCAGTAGTAAATTATACTTCGGTTCATGATTCTGGATATTATACAGTTTTTGTTACCGATGCGAATGGTTGTACAAACCAAGCCACAGTAGAAGTGATAAATGTTTTTTGCAGATGTGAAGCCGATTTTGATGTTACTGCTAATTGTATTCAAGATCCACTCTCCTTTAAATTATTGGCTGACTCCATTGTAGTGGATGCGCATTGGAATTTCTCAACCGCAAACACTCCGGATGTGAATGAAGAAAATCCTACTGTTTATTTTAAAGCGGCAGGCAAGCACTTGGTAACACTTCAAGCAACACTCAGTTGTGGAGTAGCAGAAGTCATAAAATGGGTTGAGGTAAAAGATTGCAGTGACTCCTGTCAGATTTGGATTCCAAATTCCTTTAGTCCGAATGACGATGGAAAAAATGAGCAATTTGGTTTCTACAGTGAATGTCAACCCGAACAATTTAAAGCAAAAATATTTGATCGTTTTGGAAAATTAATTTATCAATCCACCAATATCGTTGAAAATTGGGATGGTAAAATTGATGGTGAATATACCACTTCGGGAATTTTTGTTTACCGTGTTGAATGCAAAATGCCTTATAAAGACGAGGAAATTTTGACTGGAAAAATTACAATTATTCGTTAATCGAAAGTTATGCCCAATGCTACTTCTACAGTATAACAATAATTGATATCAATCTATCAATTACATAATTTTATAAACAATGAAAAATATTTTAATAACTCTATTTATTATTCTCGGTTTTACACATGCAAGAGGACAAACAAATATTGGTGGTTTAATTTCTACAAACACAACTTGGACACTCGCTGGAAGTCCATATCTAATCATTAGTAATACACTTATTGATCAAGGTGTAACTCTGACAATTGAACCAGGGGTTCAAATAAAGTTTAATTCGGGCTTATATCTATATATTGATGGGGCATTAGATGCACAAGGCACTTCCTCTTCAAATATTATATTTACGAGTCAAAGTCAAACTATTGGCTCTTATATTGGACTTAAATTCCGACCAACAAGCAAAAATAGTTTTAACATTTTAAAGTACTGCATCATAGAATATGCACAAAATGGAATTAGTGTTGATGGCTCGGATCCTATAATTACAAATTCAATAATAAGATATAATCAAAAAGGCATCGATTGTATTTGGGCAAATGGAGAGCCTATAATTACAGATAATTTAATTACTGCAAATACCGTATCCGGTGTTTATGGATATACATTTAATGGCTTTGATATAATTAATAATATTATAACTTATAATGGCAATGGAATTGATAAATCTTTAAACTCAAAGAAAATTAACTATAATATCATCAAACATAATACAAATGGGATTTATTGGGATTCTGGAGGAGGGAATAGTACAAATGAAATTATAGGTAATGAGATTGATAGTAATTCTTTATATGGC
>JANOAX010000105.1:0-48926 GCA_031411335.1 Bacteroidota bacterium | reverse complement strand
CTAGAAATGAATTAGGGCAGCCCCGAAAGACTACCCTAAAGGAACTAGCTTAAAGCTGTTCTGATAGATCAAAAGTAATAAAAAAATATCAAATTTGATTTGGAATTTAACACAGAATCTTTGCGAGAAAATTTAGCGAAGCGCAGCCTTAGCGCCTTTGAAATAAAATTTATCGCAGCGCAGCCTAAGCGCCTTTGAAATAAAATTTATCGCAGCGCAGCCTTAGCGCCTTTGAAATAAAATTTATCGCAGCGCAGCCTTAGCGCCTCTGCGCCTTTGCGAGAAAAATTAGCGAAGCGCAGCCACAGCGAGAAATTTCTCTCAAATTTATTTCCACGAAAAAAATAAAAACTAATTCTTCAATATTTTCCCCGTAATCTGCTTCCCATTTTCATAAAAAATACTCACCAAGAAAATAGATCCTTGCAAATCAAAATTCTTCAAGGAATAAAAATTATTGGTCGTTTCTTCTTCCAATAAAAATTTACCTTCAATACTGAAAAGTTGAATTCGAACTTTCTCGCGTTTGTCATTGGGAAATCGTACCGTACAATCTTCACAGGGATTGGGTGTAATCAATAATTTATCACTTTCGAAATATTGAAAGAACACCGATCTGAAATCAGAAACTATTCCTAAGTTTCCAATTTCTAATCGATAGTAATTAATAGTATTTTTTACAGGGAAGTCATCTACCCAAACATAACTTTCATCTGCACCCGGACTCCCACAAACACCCGGGAATTCATAAACCTGCATAAAGTTAATACTATCAGTCGATCGTTGTACCTGTAATCCGCTGCATTGTATGCCACCATTAATTGTTAAGAAAACAACAACTTTATTATTCTCCTGCTGTACATTGAAAAAACTGAAAATACTATCCTGTTGAGCAAATCCGAAGTGGAAGCTCAAAACAAAGAGGAGGAGTAGTTTAATTTTTTTCAAGATTTATTATTTCTGCGTCGATTGGATAATCAGTTTTTCTATCGATTTTAACGTTGTGGCTATGCTAGCAAGTGAATCGTTTTCTTCATTACCATGCCTGCGATTTACAATGTTTAATCTTCTTTCTAATACTTTGTCTCTAAAAATCTCGGAATTGTAAATGCCAATTAACGACATTTCATTTCCACTGTGTAACGATTGCCCAGCCGTTTCCACCTTAATCATGGTTAGGTTAAAGGCACGAAGCAACGGTCCTTCAACGAAAGTCATGTCCTGAATATTTTCCAACGGTATGGTTTTTTCTACTTGGACAAGAATTCCTTTTCTAAATCTGAGATTTTTTTCTGTCAATTCACAGCTTAATTTTTCAAAATAATGCTTGCTGTACCATTGACCTACACCTAAAAACCAAAGGATAGCTAGCGGAATTCCAATGATGGAAATTATCATAATCAATCCTACATAAAAGAGTATATAGGTTTTAATGATGGGATTAAATTGAGCAGTGATGGTGTCTCCAATTACTAACATATAGGATTTATTGATTAATCAAATTTACGAAATACAGAGTGAATAGTATTAATTTTTCAAGCTATCCTTTCATCAAAAACAAAAAAAAGAGGCTATTCTTTTGAAATAGCCTCTCCTTACAATTAATTATTTTACATGTTTGTGATAATCTCATCACCAAACTCCGAGCACTTCAATTTAGTAGCTCCTTTCATCTGACGTTCGAAATCATAAGTAACACGCTTTTTGCGAATGCTTCTCTCCAGACCTTTTACAATCAATTTAGCAGCGCGATCCCATCCCATATACTCCAACATCATCACACCTGATAAAATCACCGAACTTGGATTCACCATGTCTTTACCAGCATACTTTGGTGCAGTACCATGTGTTGCTTCGAAGATAGCGTGACCAGTAAGGTAATTGATATTCGCTCCTGGAGCAATTCCAATTCCACCCACTTGTGCAGCTAATGCATCCGAAACATAATCTCCATTTAAATTGAGTGTAGCTATAACATCATACTCGGATGGACGTAATAAAATTTGTTGAAGGAATGCATCTGCAATCACATCTTTCACAATTAATTTACCTGCAGCAACAGCAGCCGATTGAGCAGCATTCGCCGCTTCTTCACCCATGCTAGCTTTGATTTTATCATACTGAACCCAAGTAAATACTTGATTACCAAATTCTCTTTCTGCTAATTCATAACCCCAATCTTTGAACTTACCCTCTGTAAATTTCATGATGTTTCCCTTGTGAACTATGGTTAACGATTGGTGTTTGTATTTGAAACAATGATTTAATGCAGCACGCACTAAACGCTCCGTTCCTTCTTTGGATACCGGCTTAATTCCAATAGAAGATGAAGCTGGGAAACGAATATTTTTCGCACCCATTTCATTCGTCAAAAATGAAATCACGCGTTCAACTTCAGGTGTGCCCGATAAATATTCTATTCCAGCATAAATATCTTCTGTGTTCTCTCTGAAAATAGTCATGTTTACTAAACCTGGTTCTTTCACCGGACTTGGAACACCTTTGAACCAACGTACAGGACGAATGCAAGCATACAAGTCGAGTTGTTGACGCAATGCTACATTCAATGAACGAATTCCTCCTCCAACAGGAGTAGTCAACGGACCTTTAATTGCCACTTTGTAATCGTTGATGATATCCAACGTTTCGTTAGGAAGCCAATTTCCAGTTTTGTTAAATGCTTTTTCACCAGCCAAAACTTCCTTCCAAATAATTTTTCTTTTTCCTTTAAATGCTTTTTCTACTGCCGCATCTAATACTCTCACTGAAGCAGCCCAAATATCAGCGCCAATTCCATCTCCTTCAATAAAAGGGATAATTGGATCTGTTGGAACTTTAAGCTTGCCGTTTTTAATGGTAATTTTTGAACCTGTCATAATTGATATTGAATGATTAAGATTGAATTTAATAGTGAAAACATTGAATCTAAGTCTGCGAAGGTAATAAGCATAGGGCGCAATCCAAAGTGAAACAGGCAATGGGTTAGTTGTGTTATCGACACCCTAACTAACTGTCTTTCTTGATAATCAGCGAAATGTATTGAAATTAATTGCCCTTAGAACCCATTTTGATTCATTACTTTTGCCAAAATTAACATCTTAATAATGGACAGTATCCTTGTAAAGACCACACTTGCCCTTCGAATTCTAATTCTTAACCGCCCCGATAAGTTTAATAGTTTTAACCGTGAAATGGCGATTCGATTGCAAAATGAGTTGGATATCGCTGCAAATGATGAATCCATCCGAGCTATTTTAATTACAGGTGAAGGAAAAGCTTTTTGTGCTGGACAAGATCTGTCGGAAGCCATCGATCCCAACGGTCCTGGAATTTCTGCAATTGTAACCGATCATTACAATCCGATTTTAGAAAAAATTAGAAGTATTGAAAAGCCGATCGTCTGCGCTGTTAACGGTGTTGCTGCAGGTGCAGGTGCTAATATTGCTCTGGCTTGTGATGTGGTTGTCGCAGGAAATGCAGCTTCGTTTCTGCAAGCATTTAGTAAAATTGGTTTAGTGCCCGACAGTGGTGGAACTTTTTTCCTTCCTCGACTCATCGGTTTTCAACGGGCATCGGCTTTGATGATGTTAGGCGATAAAGTAAGTGCATCGGATGCCTTGCAGATGGGCATGTTGTATAAAGTGGTGGCCGACGATCAATTGATGATCGAAGCAGAAAAAATCGCAACCACATTAAGTACGATGCCTACTAAAGCCATCGGCTATACGAAAAGATTATTGAATGCATCCATGCATCATCAATTTGAAGAACAATTGTTGATGGAAGGAGTGATGCAAACTGCAGCCGGTGAAACCGCAGATTATAAAGAAGGGGTAGATGCATTCTTGGAAAAAAGAAAACCCATCTTCAAAGGAAAATAGTATTTATTGATTTGTAAAATTGAATATATGATTTCAGTTCAAAAAGTAGGAGTGGCTGGTGCAGGATCGATGGGTACCGGAATTGCTCAGGTAGCCGCAACAGCAGGTTGTGAAGTTTTTCTATTTGATACCAACAAAGAAGCCATTGATAAATCCATCAATGGAATCAACGACCTCTGTGAAAAATTATTTGCCAAAGGAAAATTAAGTCGTGAGCAGATAGATGGTATTAAAACAAGAGTAAAGCCGGCTTACGAAGTGGAAACATTGAAAGGTTGTGATTTATTTATTGAAGCCATCATTGAAAATTTGGAAATTAAAGCTTCGTTATTAAAAAATGTAGAACCTTTGCTTGCTGAAAATGCAATCATCGCTACCAATACCTCGTCACTTTCCGTTACTGCCATTGCTGCAGCGTGTAAAAATCAAGAGCGCGTAATCGGACTTCATTTTTTTAATCCGGCTACACTGATGCCCTTGGTGGAAGTAATTCCAGCTATTCAAACCAATGAGACATTAGTTGGTGAATGTGTTAAGTTAATGACGCAATGGGGAAAAGTTCCGGTTGTTGCAAAAGATACTCCCGGCTTTATTGTGAATCGTGTAGCGCGTCCATTCTACGGTGAATCATTACGTATTTTAGAAGAAGGAATTGCCGACGTAGCTACCATCGATTGGGCATTGAAAACGATTGGTGGTTTTAAAATGGGTCCTTTTGAACTGATGGATTTAATCGGTAACGATATCAATTATACGGTAACAGAAACTGTTTGGACACAAATGTATTTTGATGCACGTTATCGCCCTTCGCTCATTCAGAAAAAGATGAAAGAAGCTGGAAGATTGGGTAGAAAGTCGGGAAGAGGATATTACGAGTATGGAGAGGCTGCAATTGTTCCACCACCACAAGAAAATTTAGTGTTGGGCGAATATATTTTCACGCGTGTCATCAGCATGCTCATCAATGAAGCGGTAGATGCTTTGTATTTAAAAATTGCTTCTCGCGATGAACTAGATTTAGCCATGACAAAAGGCGTAAATTATCCAGAGGGATTATTGAAGTGGGCAGATGAAATTGGAATAAATATAATTTTATCTACCTTGGATGGATTGCATAAAGAATATGGTGATGATCGTTACCGCGCTTCCATCTTCATGCGAAAAATGGCAATTGATAATTTGAAATTTTATATGTGATGCAGAAAATTATGGAATTTTTTTAGTTTTTACTTGACAAAAAACGACTTCACTAAATGTTAAGTGCTTCCATTTCCTCACCCATTGGTTGGCTCAATATAGAAGCAACAGATTGGTCCATCATTGCATTGTATTTTACCTCGAAGCCGCATGAAGAGCAAAGTGATCATCCGCTTATTTTAGAAGCGAAAATACAATTGCAATCTTATTTTGATGGATCGAGTAAGGAATTCAAATTACCGCTCGATCCTCCCGGCACAGCGTTCCAACGTCAGGTTTGGGAGGAATTGAATAATATTCCTTACGGACAAACAACTACCTACCTAAAGTTGGCTAAATCATTGGGTGATGATAATAAAGTTCGTGCAGTGGCTGGTGCTAATGCGGCAAATCCCATTGCTATTGTAATTCCATGTCATCGCGTCATTGCTGGAAATGGACAACTCACTGGCTATGCCTGGGGCTTGGATCGTAAAGAATGGCTCTTACAACATGAGCAGAATAGAGAGCAGCTGAAGTTGTTTTAATGAAATGAACTATAGGTTAAATTTTGCCCACTTTACTATAATATAATTAATGCAGTAATAGCGCCTTCAAGAAACTTTGCGTCTTTTTGCTATAGATTTTTGTCGACAGAGCTCTGCGCCTGCCTAACGAGCGAGGTCTCTGTGCCTTAACAAGAAAATTATTATCCAAGAATCTTTGCGGCTCTGCGCCTCTGCGAGAAAATTTAGCATAGCGCAGCCTCAGCTAGAAAATTTATCGAAGCGCAGCCTTAGCGCCTCCATTTGGCAAATAAAGCACAGTCATTCACTAGTCTAGTTCTTTATCCTAAACTCAATAGTTAGGTTTCCTCTTTATTCATTATTTTTGTCGAAATTTAACCACTATGTCCGATCAAAATAGTCTTCCCAGACGCATTGTCGATATGATGATGAACAAAGACTACTTTAGTCAATGGCTCGGCATCGAAGTGGTTTTAGCAGCACCTGGACAATCCATTTTGAAAATGAAAATCAGAAAGGAAATGCTAAATGGTTTTGGAATTGCACATGGTGGAATTTCTTTTTCGTTTGCCGATAGTGCATTAGCATTCGCATCAAATAGTCACGGACAAAAATCAGTTTCTATCGAAACCTCCATCAGCCATACAAAATCATTAATGGAAGGAGATGAAATAATAGCTACTGCAACCGAGTTGAGTCGATCAAATAAAATTGCAGTTTATTCCATTTCAGTCACCAATCAACAAAACGAAACCGTAGCTCTTTTTAAAGGCACAGTGTACAGAACATCAAAACATTGGTTCCCCGAGGAAGCATAAAATAGAATTAATGAAAATTGAATAAAATGAAAGATGCATATTTAGTTTCAGGAGTTAGAACAGCGATTGGAAATTTTGCTGGAACATTAGCCGCCGTGCGTGCCGATGATTTAGCTGCGCATGTTTTGAAAAGGTTGTTGGAAAAAAATCCATCCTTAGATCCCGCTGCTATCGAAGATGTACTTTTAGGATGTGCGAATCAAGCCGGAGAGGATAATCGTAATGTAGCGCGTATGTCTGTCCTATTAGCAGGATATCCTATTTCAGTTCCTGGTGAAACGATTAATCGACTTTGCGCTTCTGGACTTTCTGCATCTGCTGCTGCTTCCAGAATAATTAAAACGGGTGAAGCGGATATTATTGTTGCTGGTGGAGTAGAAAACATGACACGCGGACCATGGGTGATGTCGAAAACGAGTACACCTTATGGACGCGATGCACAATTATTCGATTCGAGTTTCGGTTGGCGGTTTGTAAATCCATTGATGAAAGAAAAGTTTGATGTGGAAGCGATGGGGGAGACCGCCGAAAATTTAGCGGTTCGTGATACCATCTCAAGAGAAGATCAAGATCAATTTGCTTTGTGGTCACAACAAAAAGCGAAGAAAGCGAATGAGAGTGGTCGATTCGAAAAAGAAATTATTCCCATATCCATCCCCGTTAGGAAGGGCGATGCACTTCTGTTTTCAAATGATGAGTTTGCAAAACCAAATACTACGTTGGAAGGATTAGCTAAACTACGTCCAGCATTTAATAAGCAAGGAACAGTAACTGCTGGTAATGCCAGTGGATTGAATGATGGAGCAGCGGCTTTATTGTTTGCTTCTGAAGATGGATTGAAAAAACATCAATTGAAACCGTTAGCTCGTATATTAGCCTCTGCTGCTCATGGTGTAGAGCCTGGTATTATGGGAATTGGTCCGGTAGAGGCTGCAAACAAGGCCATTCGATTGGCGGGTATCACTTGGAATGATATTGATATTATAGAATTGAACGAAGCTTTTGCAGCACAAAGTTTAGCCTGTATTCGTGCTTGGAATATATCAGATAATGACACTCGAATTAACCCTAACGGAGGTGCGATAGCGTTAGGTCATCCTTTAGGAATGAGTGGTGCTCGAATTTTACTTTCTGCAGCGCTAGAATTACAATTGCAACAAAAAAAATATGCCCTAGTCACTATGTGTGTAGGAGTTGGGCAAGGGTATGCGATGGTGATTGAGCGCTGCTAAGTTTGCGGAATTGAATTCTCCGGAACTAAAGGAATAGAAAAACCAAAAGTAGACCCTTCTCCTTTTTTACTGATTACCCAGATTTTACCACCATGATTTTCTATTAATTTTTTAGCAATGTTTAATCCAAGTCCAGTGCTCGCTTCTCCTGCTGTACTTCGTACACTTGTTTTGGTAAATGCATCAAAAACTTTGGCTTGTTCTGAATCAGGAATTCCTTGCCCTTGATCTGTAACTTTAATGACTACTTGTCCATCCATTACGTCGGCAGATACCTCTATGGATGTTTCTGCATGTGAAAATTTAATGGCATTGGAAATTAAATTGATCAATACTTGACTTAATTGTTCCTGATTTCCATGTATTGAATTTACGGAATCACCTATGCTAAATCCTAAATGAATATTTTTTTTGTCAGCGTTATTCTTGGTTTGATTTACACAAGATATAATAAAGTCTTTTGCACTGAATTCAGCTTGCTTGCCCATCATTTCTCCTGATTCAATCCTAGAAACATCTAACAAATTGTCTAACAATTCCATCATTCCTCTTGAAGTATTAATGATAATTTTTAAATAATTTTTGTGATCTTCACTCAGAGAAATTGCTGCTTCGTCTTCAATAAAATTGGCGAAAGTGATAATGTTTCCTAATGGATTTCGCAAATCATGAGAAGCCATTCCTAAAAAGTAATTTTTTTCCTCATTGAGTTTATTGAGTTCAGTATTTTTTTGCTCTATTTCAATTTGCTGAGAATAAAGTTGTAAAAGCATGTTTACTTTTGCACACGTAATGTCCGTATCTAAGGGCTTGAAGAGATAATCGATAGCACCTTCTTCTAACCCTTTTAACATGTATTTTTTTTCCTTGCTAATGGCTGTGACAAATACAATGGGTGTTTTTTTAGTTCGCTTTGTCGATTTCAAAATGTTAGCGACTTCAAATCCATCCATCTCCGGCATTTGAACATCGAGCAAAATCAAGGATAAATCTTCTTGGAAAGCAATTTTTAATGCTTCTTCTCCAGAGTTAGCTTGAAAAATTTCTCGATCATCTTGTGCTAGGATGCATTCCAGAGAATATAGATTCTCAGGTCTGTCATCAACAATTAGAATTTTGTGTTTCATATATTAATTAAATATTGAATAAACTTATTGTACTAAATATTGATAAATATTTTGACCAGAGTCAATTAATTTTAGTTGTGTATCGGCAATTCCTTCTAGCGACTCGCAATTCGATAGTCCAATATATCCTCCTTTGCAAAGTGAGCTTTTCATGGCATCTACCAATTTTTGTTGATGGAAATTTTGATAATAGATCAACATGTTTCGACAAATAATGATATCAAATTCATGAAATGGATGATCCTTGCCAAGTTCATGCTTTCCAAATTGTATTTGATTTAATATGGACCTTTTCAATACTGCACTTTCTCCATTCAAATTAAAGTATTCTGTTAAGTGATATTTTCCACCTGCTGTTAAGTAATCTCCAATGGTAGATTGTATATCTTTAATTGAAAGTACTCCTCTATTAGCATCGGTAAGTGCTTTTCTATTGATGTCAGTAGCATAGATAGTACACTTATCAAGGATGTTTTCTTCTTTTAAAAGTATGGCCAACGAGTAAGCCTCAGAGCCGTTAGAACATCCTGCATGCCAAATTCGAATTCCTCTTTTTTTGTGCTGTAGTGCTTTTGCTAATTGAATTACTTTTCTGAAAAATGCAGGTTCACGGAACAAACGAGTGTAAGTGATTTGTAATTCTTTTTGCAACTCTTGTGCAATATGAGGCTGATTAATTACCAAGTCACGAATCATGCTCGGATTGTCGATACCTTGTTTTTGGAAATAGTGAACCAGCCTCCTTTCTAAATAGAGTTCATGGTAACCATCAAGATTTACAGCGTAAAGTTCTTTTATGATTTTCTTGATTGCTAGATCTGTTCGTGAGAGTGCAATGGTTTCTATCATTGGAAGAAGCTATTTAACATTTGATAGAGTGAATTACCTTGTATAGGTTTTGTAATATGACAGTTTAAACCTTTGGATAAGCTTATTTCTCTGTCCCCTTTCATAGCTTTTGCTGAAACCGCGATGATCGGAATTTTAGATAAGTTTTCAATATTTCTTATTTTCTGTGTTGTTTCATATCCATCCATTTCTGGCATCATGATGTCCATAAGTACCATGTCGGTTTGTGGATTTTCTATTAAGAATTGTATGGCTTTCTCTCCACTTGAAACGGAATGAATATCCATGCCGTGTACTTCTAGAAGTGATGTAAGTGCAAAGATGTTTCGCTCGTCATCATCCACTACTAATATTTTTTTGCCTTGATATGAGTTTTGTCTTAGAGGAAGAGTGACTTTACGATTACGTATTTTTTGCTCTTTTACCGATTGAAGGAAAAGTGTAGTTTCTTCCATTAAAGAAGCTTCGTTTTGTGAGTTTTTATTAATATAACTGCTGGCGTAATTTCTCAAGATGGTTTTTTCATTGTTGTTCAGTATTCGTGAACTATAAACAATTACTGGAATAGAACTTAATGTAGGTTCTTCTTTAAACTTTTTTAAGAGCTGTAATCCATCTGAATCCGGTAAATTGAGATCAAGAATAATGCAATCATAATTCCCTTTTGCCAATTGCTCAACTCCTTCTTTTCCGGTCTCTGCAATCTCACACGAAACTCCTTTTTTCTTCAGCATTTGTCGAATAATTAAACTTTGTGCTGGAGAATCCTCAATGACCAAAACTTTATGGTGGCTATCTAATGATTCTTTAAGTTGACTAAAGAGCTTTGAAATATCTGATTTGCTGTTCGGTTTTTCCACCCATGAAACTAAAGGCAGTGACATGTTTTCATGATCCGATTTTACACTGCTAACTACATGAACGGGAATATGAGAAATTTCTTTGTTTTCTCTTATTCTGTTGAGTATGCTCCAACCATCAATACCTGGTAATTTCATATCCAGCATAATTGCATCGGGCTTTGTGTTGCAAATTCGGATATAACCAGTGTCGCCTCGGTGACAAACTTCTGTTTTGAAACCTTCAGCCATAGCCATTTTCTGAAGTGCTAAAGCATAATCGGCATCATCTTCAATAATTAATATAGTTTTCGAATTATTGGTTGCTGAATGCTGAGTGGTGGCCCCAATTGGAATCTCTACGGTGAACGTACTTCCTTTTCCTAATTCACTTTGTACAGTAATTTCTCCTCCTAACAATGTGGCTAATTCTTTGCTAATACTTAAACCTAAGCCCGTCCCTCCAAATTTTCTACTGGTAGAGCTATCCACTTGTTTAAATGATTCAAAAATTTGATTTAGCTTTTCCGTTGGAATGCCAATTCCAGTATCCATCACATGGAATACAATGTTGTGGGATTTTTGATGTATTTTAAATCGAACAAGTCCTTCTTTCTCCGTAAACTTAATGGCATTCGATAATAAATTTTTTAAGATTTGAGCCATACGCATGGCATCGGAATTTACTACAAGATGAGATGGAGTAGTATCGTTCACTTCAAGATGTATTCCTTTATGCCTTGCAATTTCATTGATCTCACTCATTAAAGTTTGGATGAATGGATTGATGAAAAATTCTTCTTTTTCTATTTCGATTTTACCAGCTTCAATTTTTGACAAATCTAAAACATCATTTATGAGATGAAGTAAATCGGTCCCTGATTTATGCACTACACTAGCAAATTCTACTTGCTTTTTGTGCATATTACTGTCTTTATTTTCTGACAAAAGTTTGGAAAGAATGATAATACTATTCAACGGTGTCCGCAATTCATGACTCATGTTTGCCAAGAACTCAGATTTGTATTGACTAGCACGCTCTAATAATTCGGCTTTCATACTTAAATCGATCTTCGTATTTTCCAGCTCTTTGTTTTTATTCTGTAATTCGGCAAATTGCTCTTCTAATTGATGTGCTTTAAGAATGAGTTCCTGATTCTTTGTTTCTAACTCACTTGAGTTTTTTTGCAAATGCTGTTTTGAAATTTGAATTTCCCAGCTTTGCTTACTTAATTTTCGAATTGAACTTTGTAGTTCTTGATCTCGTTGTTCAAGTTGCTTGTTTAGTTTTTGCGAATGATCAAGTAAAATTTGCAATTGATCTTCAGATCTTTTTTGCTCAGTGATATCTAAACAAATTAAGATATGTCTGATGATTTCACCATTCTCATCATGAACCGGAGAGGTGCTCAATAATGTCCATATGGGTTCCTTCTCCTTTGTATAAAGTATAGTTTCATAGGATGTTACTTTCCCGCGTAACATTCTTTCCTTAGCTTTATCGTTATTTTCATTATTCGTCAGTATTCCATTCATGAGTTCAAATGGAGATATGCTCTTTATATCTTTTGATGAAAATCCCATCGACTTTTGAAAATGTTTATTTGCCCATTCAATGGTAAGGTCTTTGGAAAGTATTAAAATGCTATGTTGAATGGTACTTGCAACAATCGCTAAAGTTTGTTTCTCATTTAAGTTTTTCTTTAATTCAATTTCATTGTTTTTCTTTTCGGTCATGTTTATGGCTGTAATTACCGCGCCACTCACTACTCCGTTTGTTACTATTGGATTGAATTTTATGTCAAAGTACTGTTTAGAATTTTTTATGATGATACTTGTGCTTAACTCTAGCTGTTCGTTTTTTAGTACTCTTTTGTAATATAAACTCCATGGAATAGGTTCTCCTGTGTTCTTACTTTGCTTGTCCATCAAAATCAAATGCATTCCGAAATCTACTTCAAATCCATAAACGTCCTTAAAGAAGTCTTTAAAAGCTTTATTGAATTGTGTAATTCTGAAGTTTTTATCAATTTGCCAAATTGGATCTCTCAGATTGCTAATTAATGATTGTAAGCTTGAATTATGCTCAGCTGTTTTTCTAGTGGAGATACTGTAGAGTTTGTAAAAATAATAGACTATGTACATTGTCATAAACAAACTAATCATCATGGATAGTGAATAATTTACTTTGTTAATGTCTCTTTCTGGATGAATATCCGGAATGATTTTTACATCATCATTTGTGCAAACCAACAATAAAAAAACAGGTAGAGTAGTTAAGATCGCCATCTGTAATTTTTCCTTGTCATTAAAGAATAGGATAGTGCCTGCTGCCAACGGAAAGAAAAAGTAAAAAACACCTGTATCGGTATGATTGGTGATGTGTAAATAGTAAAGATAAAGGCCTCCGCAAATAAGAAATATATTTCTGGATAGGGAATAGTATTCTCTTCTAAACAAAGTAATGACTCCCAGTATAAATGCAGCGGCTCTTAAATTGTTGTAAAGTCCTTGTGGATTTTGTGTGAGATGACCAGTTACCGCATAAATTATGGTAACAACTAAAGTCGCTAAGAAAATTCTATATAAAAGGTTGAGTCTTCTTTTTTCCGAATTGGAATATTCAACATTTAAATGAGGATAAGCAATTTTATTTAACAAGTTCTTCCACATAGCAAACAAGGCTTTTTTTTAATACGCTTTGTTTACGACCTTCATTCCCGTTGGTTTTCATCGAAAAATTCTTCTTTGTAAGTTTTAGAGAATATTTAGTTGTAGATGTAACATTTGTTCATTTTAATATCTATTTGATCTTTTATGGTGAGTTTGGTAAATTGGTTTTGTCTTTTTAAAATAATTCGTAAATATCTAATAATGAATGTATTGAATAGTGTTAAGTAATAGTTCAATTTTTTAAGGTGGATAGTTTATACTTGATTTAAGTATTCGGGATAGCAAAATAAAATAATTGCTGTATGTAAGTTTTTTGATCTTTAGTTCAAATCTAAAGCAATTGAGATGAATAAATTCAATTACACCGATTAGGCAATTGAATTGTTAGAATGGATAACCGATTCCAAAATTGTAGGTGATATTATTGAAATTCTGCGATTTTAAAACCCAGCGATCATCCAATGGTTGTTTCGGATCTCGTACTTGAATAGCTCCATCTAAGCGAAGAATGAAAAATGTAAAATCAAATCGTATCCCTACACCAGTTCCAATGGCCATTTGATCTAAGAATGTATTGGAGTTGAAAACGCCAAGGTCATTATCACTATAAGTTTTCCATAACCAAATATTACCAGCATCAATAAATGTAGCTCCTTTTAATTTTCGATAAATATCAAATCGATATTCAATATTAGTTGTGATTTTTAAATCACCAAATCTTTCAAAATAATCTTCTTTTATATTACTACCTGGACCTAAATTACGTGTTCTCCAAGCTCGAATATCATTGGGTCCACCTGCATAAAAACTTTTTTCAAAGGGAAGCTTTAAGGAATTACCATAAGGCAAACCAAATCCTACCGCTAAACGAAAAACAGCGAGGGCATTGGATAAATTAATTGGTTTGTAGAATCGAAAGTCAAAATCGGGACGCAAGTATTGCGCAAAATTCACATTGAATAATTTGGAAGGAAGTGTATCAACGATTCGCTCTCCTTCAATTCGCTTTGCTAAGTATATGGTGTTTCCAGCAAATTCTAAATTAATGCGAAAGAAAAAATATTTTCTTCGATTGCTTAAGTCTTGGTTGTTGAAGAGATAGCTGATACGTCCGTCGGCAATAAATTGATTAGAATAACCAAGAATAATGGTGGGATCTTGCAACTTTTCAAGTTGAAGTTGAAAGGCTGGATCAAGTTGTACATTGATGTAATTTATTTCTGCAGGATAGAAATAGAATCGATTGTATAGCGTAGTTTTCTTGGTATAGAAATAAGAAAGGTTGACCAATTGTCTGTAGTACTCCGGACGATTTTGAATATTAAAACTTGTCGAAATAGATGTAGTTGGATTACTCACATGTTTCGGATGTCGAATGTTAAATGGCCAAAGCCCACGAGGAAATGTGAGTGAGAATTCTGGACCTATTTCATAAGCATTAAACAGTGCAAGTTGTCGAGTTGATTCATAGGTGGTGTCTCCAAAATTTTGTTGGATTTCTAATCCACCTTTGATCTTTAAAGTGAGTGTCTCCGCGCCTTTAAAAATATTTTTGTTTTTATAAACTAAGTTTCCTGCTATACCAAAATTTCCACCACTGTTGGTACCTTCTGCTTCCGCTTTAAATTCCTGGCGTGCTTGTGGTGAAAGTAAAATATAACAGCGAAGAGGTAAAAGAGAATCGCCAGGCTGCATTTCTAAAATTTCAGAACGAATGTTAACAAATCGAAAGATACCTAAGTCGGAGAGCCGACGATAAGTAAGGTCGAAATTTTCTTGTGCGTAGAGAGAATCTTTTTTGATAAAGATGTGCTCTACCAAATGTTTCGCATTCTGACTGTACTGCAATTTACCTGTGGAAATGAAAATCATATTTTCTGTATAGGTGGTGTCTTTTAACAAACCACTCGTGTTAAGTATTGGGTCGTAATCTACCTCTACATATACTTCCTTAATAAAACATTTTTGATGATTTAACTTTTCTGTAACTCCAGTTGAATCCTTGTTTTTTGATTGTGGATTTGTGATGACCATCCATAAATCAACTTGATTACTCATTAAAGATGAATCAATATCAAAATAAATGTATTGTGAATTAAAATTAAAATAACCTAAATTTCGAAGTCGAATCGTTACTCGATTAAGTTCACTTTGCAATAAGGAATTGGAAAATCTTTTTCCAGATGATATGAGTGATGGAGTAGGGTCTTTTAAAATGAGATCACGAATTACTGAATCTTTTATTTCATATTTAATGTTTCTGATTTTGTACGCTTCACCTGATTTTATTTTATAATAAACTTTTGCTTTCTTTCTTTTATAAACAGTACTGTCTTTTATGGAGACATTGAAATAACCATTGTTTTCAAATAGGATTTTTATTTGCTCCCTCGACTTAAGTGTTAAGCTCGTATCAAGCAATACAGGCTCTTCTCCAATAGCGTTTTTTACCCACTTTTTAAATTTAGTTTCTTTACCAAGTGTGGCTAGGTTGTAAACGCCTAGATGAAATCGAAATATACCCAAAATTTTTCGATTCGGTTTTTGTTTAAAAATAGCATTGACGCTTTCGTTGTATTCTGTTCGGTTGGTTTTAATTATATTTTTGTCGAGAAGATGTTGCCCTTCCGGAATGGTCTTGAATACATTGCAACTGCTAGTAAGTAGCATTGCAATCAACATAAATGTTGCTGGGGCGGTAAAATGAAGTCTTCCTTTCGTCATAATGCGACGGATGTAAAAGTACAATTAGAAACGTATATTTGGTCATGTTATCAAAAGCACTTATTAAACAAATTCGTTCATTGCAAATCAAGAAATTTCGAGATAGTGAGCAGTTGTTTGTAGTGGAAGGTCCAAAAATGTTAGCGGAATTGATCAGTTCTCCAAAATGGAAAATAGATCGAGTATATTCTACTGATGAATTTTTGGTTGAAGAGATCTGCCCATCAGCCTCATTTTCTATCATTAGTGAAAGGGAATTGGAACAAATTTCTGGATTATCTGCGCCTCATAAAGTGTTGGCAACTGTGCATTATGAAGCTGAAAAAGGGGATAGAATGAACATTTTATCTGGATTTTATATTTTGTTAGATAAAATTCAGGATCCTGGAAACTTAGGTACCATTATTCGAATAGCTGATTGGTTTGGGGTAGATGGGTTGGTTTGCTCATCTGAATCGGTTGATTTTTATAATCCAAAGGTGATACAAGCCAGTATGGGTAGCGTATTTAGAATTCCAATTCAATATGTAGACCTCTCAAGTTTCTTAGAAGAAAATGCGAAATCGGCGAAAATTCCTGTTTACGCAGCCATGTTAGAAGGGGAAAATCTTTATGGATCTAAACTCCCAAAGGATGGATATTTGTTGATGGGTAATGAAAGTAAAGGAGTGGATGCTCTTCTTAATGAATTAATAACCAATAAGATACATATTCCATCAGGAAAACCCATCGGCCCCAAAGCCGAATCCTTAAATGTAGCAATAGCCACAGCCATCATCTGTTCAGAATGGGCAAGAAATAAATGAATGGATAGTTTTTAGTTCAATTTAGATGGAACAACCATCTTGAACTCAGGGATTTTAACAAAAAATAATTTTTTGTCGTATTGACGCTCCATTAAATAGGTGCCAAACATCTTTCCCAATTCGGTATTTAAATTACATCCAGATACATAGCGATAAGTTTCACCAGGAGCAATAAAAGGCTGTTCTCCAACAACTCCTTCTCCTTCCACTTCTCTTCTTGTATTGTCTGAATCAACAATATACCAGTGACGACGCTTTAAACGAATCGCCTGCTCACTATCGTTTTTTATAGTGATGCGGTATGCAAAAACATAATGAGATTGTGCAGGATTGCTATGAGTCGGTTGATAAAACGTCTCAACGCTCACTCTTATTCCTGCGGTTACCTCTGTAAATATGGCCATAATTGAATTGCTAATGATCAAAAGTAGGTACACCCATCCGAAATAACAAGAGAATTTGACCAAAATACTCAATAGCGTGGTCAATGATGGAAATGTGAGGAGGAATTAAAATCCTCCTGCTATTATCTTATGATCACCTATTAATTTATAGTATCGAGCTCCTATCGCTTTCCAATAAACTAATACATCATATTCGTTTCTGGTCTCGTAATGACTTCCTTCTGTTTCTAAAACCGAATAATTCCTTTTTTCATCTAAAGTAACATAGCGGTAATTGTAATATCCTTGCTTTATGAAAAGCGTTTTTTCATAACAACCCGCTACCTCATTATAATTTAATCGATATTTTGAAGTGAGTTTCCGATCCGTTAAATTTCCTTCAACATAATAAGTTACTTCTGGATTTTCTTCTTTGGCTTTTAACCGAAATTTTACTTGTATATAATCACCTTCTAAGTGCGCATCTCGACCTTCATATATTTTAATCAGGTACTTTCCATTGATGTCTTCATTGGCACTGTATCGCTGAGTTCCTAAACGCAAATCAGGTTTTAATATAGTTACCATTCCACCGTTGATACTGTCGTTTTCGATGCGTTCAATAGATTGCGTTAAAAATTTGTTGGTTCTTAAATCTAAAATTCGATATTCACTTCCTCCTTCAAAAACATTTCCTTGTTCTAAATTGTAATCGAGCTCATCATTACTCGCAAATAAAGGTTGGATATTGGACAACGTTGAATTGTAATTGAAGTTTTGAAGTAATACAATTTTTAAGTCGGAATACGGATTGTTAAGTGTAATTCCTGCTGCATTTATTTTAAAGTCAATTTCCTGATGAGTGTTTCGATATTCAATAACGGTCGCTCTATGTGCATTTCCTGAAATTTGAACGAGGGGTTCCACCACAAAGAATCGTTTACTGATCACAATAGAGTCGGGGTCGTTTGTTGGAAATACGACCATTAAATAATTCCCAGATAACAAGGGTTTCATCTGCGCATTAGGAAAGAGAAGCTGGTAATGCCAGAAATCATTTAATGTGTTTAGCGAATGTTTGTAGTTTGAAATTTGATCCGTATTGAAGCCATCTAAAAATTCGTTCTCCGATAATTCACTCGACTTCCAATCGGGATCACAATGGATAATACGATAACTATAATCCTCAATTTCATTGTCAAGTAAATCAAATTGCAAGAGCAACGTTTCTCCGCTCCCTAAACGAATCACTGGATCACTCATAGGTTCTCCATTTCGCTCTAGCAAAACTGTTTTTATGTTTTCTACATAGGTTTGGTCTTCATACTTTAAAAACCTTGATGAAAAGTAATCCGCATCCGATTGAGAAAAGGATGTTGAGGCAGTAAGTAGGAAAAGGAGTAGTAATGTTAATCTCATTCGTCGAGTTCAAGGAGTTTCAGGTAATATGCTTCCCATTCCACTTCATGGTGTTTTAAATCATGAACGCATTTGTCGAATTCGGATTGTAGGCTTTTGTATTTTGTTTTGTCCTGAAAAACATTCGGATCGCTCATCAGTAAGCTTAATTTTTCATGTTCCTTTTTTAGGAGGGTAACTTGCTCCTCGTGTTTTTTCGACAAAGTTTCTAGTCGTTGCTTTTCTTTCTTTTTATTTTGATCGTTGTTCTTTTCGTCAGGATAAATCTTAGTAGCCTTTTCTGCTTTAGCAAGTTTAGTTACGGGTGCCGACTTAGAAGGCTTTGACGCTTTTTGTTCTGCCTGCCAAACTTCAAATTCGTGATAGGTTCCTGGATATTCTTTCAACTCTTTATTTTCAATGTACCAAATTTTATTGGCAATCCTACTGAGGAAGTATCGATCATGGGAAACCACAATGTAGGTGCCTTCATATTTATTTAATACTTCTACTAATACATTCACACTTTGTATGTCGAGGTGATTGGTGGGCTCATCTAACAACAAAAAGTTAGCTTTATCTAATATAACTTTGGCTAAGGCTACACGTGCCCTTTCGCCTCCAGAAAGTACTTTTATTTTTTTGAATACATCATCTCCTTTGAATAAAAAGGCACCCAATAAGGAACGCAAATAAGTGTCCGTTTCATCCGGTGCTGTCATTTGTAATTCTTCTAAAGGATGATATTCTTTATTAAGACTCTCGAGCTGATGCTGTGCATAAAACGTTTCAACTACGTTGTAAGTCTCTTCTTTATCTCCTTCAAATTCTTCATGCCCTGCTAAGAGGCGGAGTAACGTCGATTTACCTTTTCCGTTCGCACCAATAAATGCGATTTTATCTCCTCGGGTAATTTCTGCTGTCGTATTTTTTAACAACTCATTACTTCCATAAGCTTTGCTTCGAATGTTGAGTTTGCTAATGATTTTTCCTGGTTGCTTGTCAACTGCAAAACGAATTTTAATAGCTGCCAATGGACCTGCTACTTCTTCTACTTTATCCAATTTTTCGAGTGCTTTTACTCTCGATTGAACAGCGGTTGCTTTGGAAGCCTTAGCTCTAAAACGTTCAATAAATTTTTCTTGTTCCTTGATGTATCGCTCTTGATTTTTAAAAGCATTCATCTGAAGTTCTTTTCTTTCTTCTTTCTCGATGAGGTAGTCGCTGTAATTTCCAGTATAGAGCGTTAATTTCTCATATTCTAATTCCGCAATTTTGTTTACGATTTTATCCAAGAAATATCGGTCATGGGAAACAATGATCACAGCCCCTTCGTAATCGTGTAAATAGTTTTCGAGCCATTGAATGGATGGTAAGTCCAAGTGATTGGTGGGCTCATCCAGTAAAAGCAAATTTGGTTTTTGTAAAAGGGTTTTAGCTAGCATGACACGCATTCTCCATCCTCCCGAAAACTCTTTCAACGGGCGTTTTAAATCATCGGTGTTGAAACCTAACCCTTCAAGAATGGCTTCCGCCTTTGATTGTAATTGGTATCCATCTAAAGAATCATACTCCGTTTGCAATTTGTGAAGTTTGTTTAAAATTTCTTCGCTGTGATCATGCTCCAGCTGGACTAATATTTTTTCAATTTCAGTATGCACAATGTTGGCTCTTTCAAAAGCTTCCATCGCCACATCTAAAATGGAGTTGTCGGATAAGTAACTTAATAAATCCTGATTTAAGAATCCGATGATTAAATCGTTTCTCTTTGAAATATCTCCCGAAGTAGGAGAGTACTCTCCGCTAATCACTCTCAATAGAGTCGACTTCCCTGTTCCATTGGCACCAATTAATCCAATTTTTTCATTGGGCTTAATATGCCAACTCAAATCTCCAAATAATACTCTGGAGCCAAACTCTAATGTAATCTGTTGTAGTACGAACACGTTTTATATTTTAATAAGCTTACCGCTTCCTGTAATTATTTTTTTGATGGTTACTGGATTCCCTTTGTAATAAACATTTCCAATATAACCGATGGTGACTTCTAATATGGAATTTGAATTCACATAAATTTGATTCGTCCCTTTGTTGTGAACATAATTATTTTCACCCAATAAATTCTCGCAATTTAACACACCAAATCCTGCGTTGAAATTGTATTGTGTACCTGCAAATCCCTCAACATACATATCGCAAGGTCCATTGTTGATGGCTAATGTGGCAACTTTAGTGTTTATTTTAAGACGAAATGTACCTAAACTATTGAAAGCATCGATTCTGAAGTCATCCACATGTAAAGTATCCATGCAAGTAATATCTCCGCTGGAGTTGTCGGCGTAAATGGTGTGTATGTTGTTTGTCCACACTTCTACCGTTAGTGTGGGATTGAACTTTCTTACCCAGTTGCATTTGTTGTCATTTTGAATATATAAAATTCCATTTTTCTCACTCGTCTTAACATCTTTGATTAATTTGTCGCCAGCGGTAACTCGAATCTTTGAAAAATTGCTTTCGTAAATAATCACATCTACATCATTCGCTAAATGAATTCCGGAAATATTTCCGAGCGATCGCTCTTCTGTAATCACATCTCCTGTGCCATGAAAACAATCGCATATGTCGGAACAACTACTTAATTGCAGTGCTATCAATAAAACGAAGAGTATTCTTAGTTTTTTCATATTAGAATTTTATTCCTAGTCCCCATTCAAAGTAATCGGCTTTACCAAAATGTGATTTAAGTCCGAAACTTGCAAATGCTTTTTTTGTAAAGGCATAACGAAGTAATAATCGATTGTATATATTTCCATCCTCTTTGTAACGATTGTAAGTGTACATTCCCATTTGGAAGTAACCATCCCAATTTCCCATTCGGATTCCAGCCGATCCAAAAACTCCCGAGCGAATGGTGTTTGAAAAATAGGAATGTCCTTGTGCTTTTTCTTCTAATTGAAAAGGTAGTGATCGATCGACAGTGCCTTCTATTCCACCTCCAATAAATCCTTTTCTATGCAAGGGATGATGATATTGGATGTGAAGAATGTTTACGGAATAACGATCTCCATTGGGTGGATAAACTTCTTTTACTGCTATCGCTAATGTAGCCGTGAACTCACGCTTTCTTTTGGTGGGAGCATCTGTTTGAATTTGCTTCACGTTAGGCTCGCCCAAGAAATAGACACCTCCAATATTCAGAGATGGAAGATTAATTCCTAAGTTGGGCTTTCGAAAGGATCCATTGGAAAAATGAGCAAAATCGATTCCGCCATTTAATTGAAATTTGTTGTTAGTGAAAAATTGAAGTCGAACACCTGCATTGACAAATCCGTTGACATGAGTTCCAATTGCTAAATTTTTGTAGTTGTCAGCGATATTAAAAGGCTTTTCTACATAACCAACTCCAACACCCACTTTAATTCCCATTCTCAATCGATTTCTACGAATCATAGGATAGATAACTTGTCCAAATAAGGAATGCCCTTGCCCTAATTCTTCTCGGTTGCCAAAGTCGAAATATTTATACCCTATTCCGTATTGTGGAAAGTTATAGTCGGAATGCCATGCTTTCGAACCATTGACGGTTTTTAAGAAACTAAGTTCTACCTCGGTAGAAAAGTCCTTTTGCAAATGAACCATCGCAGATCGATGGGCAATTATAAAACCCTTGTGAAAATTCACACCCACCGACCATTTACCCGGAGATAAAAGGGTATCTGTTTGTGAATAAGCCGCTTGGTGTACACCCAAGAAGATTAAACAACTGAGATAAAGTCGAAAATGGGAATTGAGGATTTTCATTTTGTCGTGCAAAGTTAAAAAATGAACCCATTAAATGAGTAGGTAGCCCTTGGGATTTATGAAAGGTTCATTCTATCATCAGAATGAGTCGAATCCTAATTCTTGTCTATTTTTGGCGCATGACATCAATGCAGGAGAAATTACAGGCTTTCGAACGATTATTAGGAATAATGGATGAGTTGAGGGCTAAATGTCCATGGGATAAAAAACAAACGATGGAAACGCTCAGGCATCTCACCATTGAAGAAGTTTATGAGTTAGCCGATGCCATTTTGGATAATAAGCAACAGGAAGTGAAAAAGGAATTGGGCGATATTTTATTGCATATTGTTTTTTACTGTAAGATGGGCAGCGAAACTAGCGATTACGATATTACCAGTGTAATTAATTCACTTTGCGAAAAGCTCATCCACCGTCATCCACATATTTATGGTGATGTGGTGGTAGGCAGTGAAGAAGAAGTAAGCCAGAACTGGGAAAAGCTGAAACTAAAAGAAGGAAATGATTCTGTGTTGGGAGGTGTTCCTGTTTCATTGCCTGCTCTAGTGAAATCGATGCGTATACAGGAAAAAGCACGTGCAGCAGGATTTGATTGGGAAGAACCACATCAAGTGTGGGATAAAGTGAAGGAGGAAATGGATGAGTTTTACGAGGAAGTAAAAAATGGAAATCAAAAGAAAATGGAGGCGGAGCTAGGCGATTTGATGTTCTCACTTGTCAATTATGCACGCTTCTTAAAATTAAATCCCGACGAAGCATTGGAACGAACAAATAAAAAATTCATTCGGCGTTTTCAATACATGGAAGGCAAAGTAAAAGATTCAGGTAAGAGGTTAGAAGATTTAAATTTGGCTGAGATGGATGTGTATTGGAACGAAGCTAAAGCAAAGGGACTTTGAGGATGAAGTGGGGGAGATGTGTTTTCGTTTTATGGATAGTGTTGAGCTGTTTTTGGTTAGATTCTTACTCACAAACCGATAGCATTCCTCCATTATGCAAAGGTTATTTTAAATCGTATTTAAAGGACACTCGCGATTTGATTTTATTCCCGCGTGAAGTAAAAAAGCAAGATTGGGTTTTTATTTCTTCTGCAATTGCAGCCACCGGACTTGCTTTTTATTTTGATGAAGAAATTGAGAAAACATTTCGTGAAAGTAATTTTCGTACAGCCAATCAACAGCCCATTGATTATACTCTTGGTGCAGTCGGGCTTGGTGTGTATCCTGTTGTTGCTGCCGCGGTACTTTTTATCGCAGGAAAACAAAAAGAAAATGAGCATTGGGTTTGGCTTTCTATGCTTCAAATTAAAACCGTTGGACTCGCTGCTGGATTTAGTCGCGTACCAAAATTCTTAGCGCAGCGACATCGTCCCGATTTAGAAAGGAAAATTATTAATCCATGGAATTGGGAAGGACCTTTGAATGGTTTTACAGGGAATGATGCATTTGCTAGTGGACATACTTTCAACGCATTTTCGTGGGCGAGTGTAACGGCAAGTGCGTGTCATGAGAATAAATTACTCGTAGCTGGACTCTATACGTTGGCTTCATTAGTGGGAGTTTCTCGTGTTTACCAAGGCGAACATTGGGCAAGTGATGTGATTGCTGGTGCGGCGATGGGCTATGCCTTTGGTAAGTTGAGTTATCGTTTGCAAACAAGAAATTGGACGGTGCGAAAACGACCATCCAAAAAAATAGAAAATTAGTTTAGATTTGTAATATGCTAAAAGTAGGAGATAAAGCACCTGTGTTCTCCCTGATGGATACAGAGCGAAATGAATTTACGAATGCAAATATTGAGGGCAAAATCACTTTGTTTTTATTTTTTCCAGCTGCGTTTACTAGTACATGTACCACCGAGCTGTGTTCTGTAAGAGATGATATTGCTCGCTATCAAAATTTGAATGCACAGGTTTTTGGGATTTCTACCGATGCACTTTTCACTTTAAAAAAGTACAGGGAGGATCAACATCTAAACTTTGAGTTGCTTTCCGATTTCAACAAAGAAGTGAGCAGATCCTTCGATTCGTTATACGAAGTATTTAAATATAACATGAAAGGCGTTTCCAAGCGATCTGCTATCATTATCGATAGAAATGGCATCATTAAATATATCGAAATTCTAGAAAATGCCTCTCATATTCCCGATTTCAACTTGATTAATCAAAAATTAGAAGAGTTAAGCAGGAATTAGATATAAGAAAATTAAAATCTTAAAAAATTATCCAATAAAATTCCTTTTAAACAAATATCTTTGATCTATAAATTATAAATATGAAAAAAGTCTATACTATATTAATGAGCTTTCTGTTCCCAATGATATCATCAGCTCAAATCACTATAACCAATGCCGATTTGCCAAGTTCAGGTGATCAAATTCAGTTTAGTCAAGCTGCTATAACTACTCCGGTTGACCTTACGTTGACTGGTACAAGTTATTTGTGGGATTTTTCGATGCTCCAGCATACATCACAAGATGTAGATACTTTTTTATCCGTGCTTTCTACACCTTTAGTTTATGCTTTGGTTTTTGGTTTTAACTCGAATCAAGCCATGCGTGGTATTGATTTGTCAGCAGTTCCACAAGTACCTATCTCGGATGTGTATGGTTTTTTTAATAAGAGTTCAAACAATTATAAGCAAACTGGGTACGGTGCGAGTATCACCGGAATTACAACTCCTATTTCTTTCAATAATGACGATATCATTTACGACTTTCCTATCACTTTTGGAAATATGGATTCTTCAGACAGTGATTATTCTATCATTATTCCAGGATTTGCTACTGCCATCGGTAGTCAACATCGCGTAAATGTGGTTGACGGTTGGGGCGACATCACCACTCCCTATGGTACATTCAATGCACTTCGCATTGTTTCCACTTTAACAGGTGAAGATTCTATTTATCTAGATACACTTGGATTTGGATTTAGCGCTCCTCGTCAATTAACTCGCGAATACAAATGGTTATCTACCGGTCAGGATATCCCTATTTTACAAATTAACACAACTGAATTGCTCGGCATTGAAGCGATTACTATGATTAAATATCGTGATAGTTTGAGAGTGCCTACTGCTCTTAATGAAGTTCGTGTTGATGATCTTCAACTTTCATTAAGTCCTAATCCATCAAACGGAAATGAAGTTTATTTGAATTCTGTTTCTGCAAAAAGTACTGACTTGAATTGCGCTATTTATTCTTTAGATGGCCGCTTAGTTCATAGTCAACCCTTATCCATTCAATCAGGAAAGCAGAAAATTCAATTGGGTTCAACCGATTTTAAATTGAAAGTAGGTACCTATGTTGTATATCTAAGTAATTCATCATCATCGAGTTCACTTAAATTGATTATACAAGAGTAGTGTTTTTGGAAATTGAAACGGATCGGTTTCTCTTTTCAAAAGGAAGAAGTATATTTGCATCCCTCTAATTCAGTTTTCAATTTTTCATTCACCTGCCCAGGTGGCGAAATTGGCAGACGCACCACTTTGAGGGGGTGGCGCCTTCGGGTGTGCGAGTTCGACTCTCGTCTTGGGCACAAAATCATCAATCTTTTCAGTTTATTTGTCTATCCTTTTCTCAACGGAATTACTTCCTGTAAATAAATAAAGAATCGCTAGTAAGCAACTTAACCCAATTGTTAATCCCCATGTACTCGGATGATCGGTTGGATATAAAATTCGATTTGCAATTTCTTTTGTGATTTCTAATGGCATTCTGAAGATGTCCCAACTATTGTATCGTTCAAAGCGCCCTAAGTAAACCCCAAAACTTCCTAATATAATGGAGCTGATGACAAAGGAAATTCCCACCCATTTAGAATGTAATTTTTCCACTATTTTATGCATGCTTCTCAATGAATAAAGTCCAAGTAATAATCCTGAAATAGCAAATGTAAGGATGAGTAATAAGTCAAACCATTCGGGCATTCCTGCTATTTTATGCAGATGGAAGAGGTCGGTAAGAATATACAAGGCATTCGGAAAAAACAGAAGCCATAGCGGAGCAATCACCCAAAATTGCCATTGATCAATGTCTTTCTTTTTTAATTCCATCATGGTGCTGATGCCAAAAGGAATGTAGGCCAAAAATAAATTCCAAACCAAGAAAATGAAATACAATTGCCCAGTTACACTTATTCGAAATATAAGTAATCCTAAACTCAATAAACATAATAAATGAAGCGCAACTTGTTTTTGATGGAAGGATCGCATAATAAATGTTATTTGGGTTATAAGGAAACGCTGAGCACTTTCGAAAAGTGTGAGTTGGATCAATTAAATTTTTGTTAATGATTTTGAGTTTTTTATTAGGAAATGGTTCTCAATTCATTTTTTAACTAATTTTCGATTTGAATAATTTAATCGTGATCCCTTGCGATTTGAAAAATTATAATTTATACTGTGATCCAATGACTAACAACGATATACTAAGAAGAGTCCGATATACTTTAGATTTAAACGATGCCTCCATGATTGAAATTTTTGGGATGGGAGATTTTATCGCCAAAAGATCGGATGTAAGTGATTGGCTTAAAAAGGAGGATGATCCCTTGTACATTGAACTCGATGATCAAATGTTGGCCACCTTCCTCAATGGACTCATTATCTTAAAGCGTGGCAAACGGGAAGGAGTGCAGATGATCGCTGAAAAAGAATTGAGTAATAATATAATTTTAAGAAAACTAAAAATTGCATTCGATCTCAAGACAGATGATATCATCGAGCTTTTCAATTTAGTCGATAAAAAAATAAGTCCGCACGAATTAAGTGCATTCTTAAGAAGCCCAGAACAAAAGCAATATCGTCCTTGCAACGATCAGTATTTGCGAAATTTCATTCACGGACTACAAGTTAAGTTTCGCGATAATGCCAACGATCCTGAATAGTCGATTTGATCATCATTGATTAAATTTTTCAGAATCAATGTTGCACTACAATTCGTTTAAAACTTCGATCTCCATTTTCATTTACCAGTCCTAATAAATAAACCCCTGCGCTAAATGAAGTAGTAGAAATATTTATTTGTTTGGTAGATGGATGATCTTGCTTGTAAACAATTTTCCCATCCATACTGCGAAGTTCAATTTGATTTATTGGATTTGCATTATCCAAAACAAGAATAAAGAGTTCGTCATTCGATGGATTCGGATAGACGATAACGTTAGAATTTTCATTGAGTTCATCAACAGAAGTTACTCCAGTGATGGAGATGTCGTCGATGGAAGTTCCCAAATCAACAACATTGAAATCACTAATGAATCGGTATCGGAGTTGGAAGTAATTATTTCCAATAGGACTGTTGTAAACATAAGAACACGATTGCCAGCCACCGCTAATTCCACTCCAACCTTCATGTGCTTGTGCTAATACTGAATTATACCAATTCGTTCCTGCTGGATCACCTATGCTTCCCAAGCGTTGCCATGTGGTACCATTATTTGTGTATTCAATATACGTTCCGTCAGCTCCACTTTCAGAGGAATAATTTATCCAAAATTGAACAGTGATAATATTGTAAGGGGATAAGTCAAATATAGGAGAGGTGAGTTGAGCATTCGCTAGATTAAAATAGGGTAATGATAAATTAATATCCCAGCAATTTGTTCCTGAGTGTGCTGAATTGAGTGCCCCTAAAGTAGGAAGTCCATACTCCCAATTTGTCAAGTTACTTTGATTTGGTAACCAACCTCCTGGACCATTTTCAAAATCGGTAAAATAGGGGAGTCCTGAAGTTACTAAACCAAACATCGATGTGGAAATAGTGTCGTTAGTATGGTAGAGATCCGACGCCCATTCAATATATGCAGTAAGTGAATTGTTTCCTGCAATAGGATTAATAGAAGGTAATGTAACGATGACGCTTGAGTCGGTAAGTAAATTTCCTGCCCAGGCATAAGAAATAGGTGCACCTCCGTTTAAAACATATTTAATGGTTAATCCACTTAATGGAAGTGATCCATTGTTTTTTAACACAACCTCTACAGGAGTGGAAGTTCCTTGAATTACAAATGGACCCGGACTCACAAATGAATTTAGTTTTGCATCATTTGTATAAATCGTACTAATCATAAAATTATCAATAGTGACACCATCTGTAAAGACAGATCCATCGGAAGTAAATACATATCTAAATTGAACAATGTTTCCTAGATTAACTGAATCAAGATTATAGATGCACTGAATCCATCCACCTGAACTTCCTTCCCAACCAGGTAAATTAGAAGAATTAAGTGCCGGATCCGTATACCAGTTTTGTGCGTTTGGATCACTGAATATTCCAAGAACATACCAGTTAGGATCATTTCCACTTTTATATTCTACTCGCAAACCATCCCATCCTGATTCTGAATTTCGGTTTTGCCAAAATTCAAGTTTGGGGTGTATAGTTCCGGTTAAATCAAAATAGGGAGAGTATAATCTGCAATTCGCATTATCGGCATAGGGGCTAAATAAATTTACATCCCAAGAGTTCGGTTGACTATAAGATGAATTAGTTGCACCGAAAGCAGGCTGTCCTAATTCCCAATCGGCAGCGGCGCCGCTTACATTTTCATTATACCATCCGTTATTTCCTAAATCAAAATTGTCGGCCCAAGTGGGAGTATACGTTGTAATGCCAATTAAATTTGTACAAGCCACATTATTCGTGGTGTCGGCATCATTTAACAATATAATTTTACCGCAAACTTGTGAGTTTACTTGTGTCAATATAAAACCAGGCAATGTAAGAATTACTGTTCCTCCTGGAGCAATTGAACTTAAATTTGTAGCGCTGGATTGAAAAATTCCATTTACTGAATATTGGTAAGTAAAGTTGGTGAGATTTAATCCGCCATTATTTTTCACTAAGAAGGTGATAGGATCAGTTGTCGTTCCAATTGCATATGCATTATTGGGAGTAGTTATCGAAACTAATTCAGCTTCATAATCAGGTATAGGTTCTATTACAAAATCATCCATGCTTATTCCATCTGTATTTACACTTGGATCGCTTGTAAAAATATAGCGAAACCGAACAGAAGCATAACCTTGTAATTGGTAGAGTTTGTAGGTTGATTTTATCCATCCATTAGAAGTACCTACCCATGCAGGTTGATTGGATGAATTAATAAATGATGCATTGTACCAGTTTTGGGCATTGGGATCATTTTGCACACCGAGCAACAACCAAGTAGAATCATTGTTAACCGAGTATTCTAAACGCGTTCCATCCCACCCATTTTCAGAGTTGTGATTTAACCAAAAAGAAAGTTGATTTATTGCAGGTCCCGTTAAAGTAAATTGAGGTGAATATAAAACGGAATTCGCCGACCCTAAATATCCAGTATTTAAATTGATATCCCAACAATTACTTCCAGAGTGGGCACCTACTGTTAAACCAAAATTTGGAGTGCCGTATTGCCACCTTGTCAGCGTATCCCACGATGTTTGAGCCCAGTTACCATTTCCACTTTCGAAATCTTGAGAATAAGGTATTGTGGCAACAGGTACTGCGGTTACATTCATACAAAAAGATTCATTGTTAGGGTTGGCGTCATTTGTTGCTGTCACATACCCACATAAATTATAAGTTCCTGTAGGGAATGAATAATTTCCAAGGGTATAGGCTACACTCTGAAATGGTGGTATCGTCAATCCAATAGCAAGGGTGGGTGAATTAACACCGTTAACACTATAATGACAATACACCGTGTCTAAAGTAACACTTGAATTATTAGCAATGTTAATTGTAATAGGATAAGAGACATTACTATTTACAACTTGTAAAGGTGAAGTTATTCCCCATATTCCTGCATCTATGGGAGGTGTGGGTAGTTCTTGAACGCTTATATCATCAATAAAAATACCAGGTTGTGCACTTCCAAAATTGATATTGCTGCGAAACACAAATCGAAAGCGAATACTGTCAAGTGTTCCTAAATAAGATAAATCAATGCTTGATTGTACCCATGTTGTTGAACTGCCTGTAAACGCAGGTAGTCCTGTCGAAAACAAACTTGTTGTATTATACCAATTGCTTGCAAAGGGTGAATTATAACTTCCTAGCATGCTCCATGCAATATCGTCTGTAGAATATTCAATATGCATTCCATCTAATCCAGATGCCATGTATCGAAATTGATAGAAAGAAAAATAGGGAATTGTTAACGAACTCACATAAAATTTTGGCGATATTAAATACGAGAAACTATTTGCTCTATAACCCGAATCTAAATCTGTCCCCCAACATATTGGTTGGCTATAAGATCCGAATGAACCAGGAGCAGTTGGAACCCCTAACTCCCATGCAGTACCGCTAATGGTCGAAGTGGTCCATCCGTTAGAACTCGATACGAAATATTCTAAATAAGGGAATGTGGATATTTGTGAGTAGCACTTTGAACCTATGAAAAATAGGATGAGGCAAAATAATAATTTGGGATGTTTCATAATAGTTGGATAGCGTGGTTATATTTTATAAAAATATTAATAAATTTTATGAATTCAGTATTATTTTTGGACTCACCTTTTTCTTTATAATATTCTTGAATATGGAATCGTCTCAGTTTAGTGGTTTATGGCTAAGTCTATTAATTTGAAATCCTTAGTAAAAAGCCAATCAAGATACTATTTCAATAAATACTTGGACTTTACTAATAGATTCCTTGTTACTATCTTCTTATTTCACTTACTTTGGTATTCACTATTAACCACGCGCAATGAAAAAATTATTACTCACCCTAATTCTTGGACTAGGTCTAACGAATTACGCTAGTGCTTCTCATATGATGGGAGGCCAAATTACTGTTGAACATGTAAGCGGAATGGACTATCGCGTCACCTACACGGCGTATCGCGATATGACCGGAATTCCCATTGCAACTATTGCTTCTATCAGTTTCGTAGATTCTATTTCAGGAAATAGTTTTATCGTACCAATCCCATACGATACAATTGTAACTGTATTAGTACCCGGAGTAGAAGAATATGTTTATGAGGCAATCGTTACTTTCCCAAATACTGGATCCTGGTATGTTTCATATGAGGAGTGCTGTAGAAATGCTGCTATTTTAAATATGACTATGCCAGGTGGTGAATCACACCATTTTTATAGTGTTGTATTAATCGATACCGCGAACTCTACACCTGTATTCTTAAATCCTCCCATTGTAATGGCTCAGGAAAATGTTCCTTTCTATTATAATCCACTTCCATTTGATATCGACGGTGATTCTATCGCATGGTCATTAGATGTTCCATTGTCAAGTAATGGAGTTCCAGTTGCAGGTTATGTTTTACCTTCTTCTGATTCTTTGGTTCCATTTAACATGGATCCTATCACTGGTGAAATTACATTCTTACCCAATATGCTTGGTAATTTCCAAGTTTCTGTTCGTGTAAAGGAATATCGTAACGGAGTTCAAATTGGTGAAATTACTCGTGATATGCAGTTAATCGTAGTTCAAAGTTTGAATACTCCTGCTGTATTAATGATTAGTTCTAATTCAGCTCCGTTTAATGGTAAATCATACACCATCGCTCCTAATACAGCATTCTCTATGAATGTTTCCATCTTTGATTTGCAAGATAATCAAGGTTTGATGTTGACTGGTAATGGTGAAGCGTTTGGTTTAACTTCAAATCCTGCTCTATTATCGGTTGTGAATGGAATGGGTAGTGCTACTGCTTCTGTATCCTGGACACCAAATTCATCTCAAGCTCGCACAGCTCCTTATGTTATTGGATTACGTGTTTCTGAGAATTATGGAAATATGGTATTTCAAAGTGATGTGAGTGTCTCTTTAAGAGTAGGGGTAGGTGTAACTGGAATCAATGAGAACACAAACGATGCTCAACTTTCATTATCTCCAAATCCAGCCGCTGATCAATTCAACATTCAGTTCGTTTCTAAATCGAATAGTGATGTAGCTATTGATGTTTTGACTGTTGATGGAAAAAGTGCAGCGAAATTTGTGAATACAGAAATTGCAGCTGGATTGAATGTGATCCAAGTAAATAATCTTCACCTTGCAAAAGGAATTTATATCGTTCGCTTAAATCAAGATGGTAAATCTCTTGGAATGCAGCGATTGGTAATTCAATAAGCTTAAATTTATTATTAAAAAAGGGTTGCTCGAAGAGTGACCCTTTTTTATTTCATACAACGATCATCTTTGCACTTGATCTTTACTCCCACAATTCTACAATTGGAACAATCTTTGATTTGCGCACAAAAACCATCTCTATGAAAAGTAATAACCTAATCATCTCTGGCATCATTTTGTTTTTACTGAGCTCTTGTTCTCCTAAAATTCCTTTTACTCAAAGCATTCGTGACCAACATCAACTTACCCCAGAAGAAATCAAAGGAATTCAATTTTACTTATCGGATCCTATAGCCTTACGTCGCGGTGAAACAAACGACCAGCAAAAAAGTACCGAAGAAGGAAAATTAATTATTCAAAGTGGTCGTACAATTGATCAAGTTACTATCAAATCGAAAACTCCTGGTGCTGTCGATTTGATAGCAGATAATAAAACGTTGAAAGTTGCTTTTGAAGAAGGAGCTGAAAAAAGCTTAGTTTTTAGCAGTGAAAATAATCGAAATGGATATTATTCGTTGAGAGCTTTAAAATGGAATAACGATAAAGGGGAAGTCAATTATGGCGGACAAACTTATTATTCTAATCAAGGCAGCGGACAATGTGTTTTGTTGTTCAAAATGAAAAGTATTCGCAAACTACGCATCAATGAAAAAGTAGCGAAAGGGCGGAAAGTGAATTGAGATTTTAGATTTTAGTGGTTAGATTTTAGACTTTAGATTTTTGATATCCAACACCTGTCCTGCAAACCTGCGGTCGCGAAGCCTCGCGACCAACATCTAACGTCTCCGCCTTTCCTTCATCAACAAAATCCCATGCAGCACAATGGAAGAAAAAATAATTAAACTTCCTATATAAAATTGAATTCCCAATAATTCATGCTCTTTAAAAATGATGATGGCCAAAATGATACTGTAGATGGGCTCCAAGTTTAAACTGAGATTCATTGTGAACGTGTCAATTTTTTGTAAAGCATAAAGCGAAATAGTAAAAGCAAACGTTGTACAAAGTACTCCCAGTATAAGTAAGTAAATAAAATCCATAGTGGATGGAAGTAGGAAGCTACTTTCGTTAATTGAAAACCAAACAGGAAGTAATAGAGTCAACAATAAAAATCCAGTTCCTAATTCGTAAAATGTAATCGTGCCAGGATTAATTTTAGTACTAATATTTTTATTCATGATGGAAAAAACAGCAGCTAAAAATGCACTTATTAAGGACAGAATAATTCCTTTGTAATAAAGTTGTTGTACTGAAAAGATGTAATAGATTCCAAGAATTGCAATCAAACTTAATAGTAGCTCCATTTTTTTGGGACGCTTACCTTTACTTAAGGGATCCATGATTGCAGTGAATAGTGAAAGGCTAGAAAAACACACTATAGCAACAGATACATTGGATGCTTTTATGGCGCCATAGAAAGTAAGCCAATGTAAAGTGATGATAAGCCCAATGAGACTAAGATGTCCCAATTGCTTCCACGAAATTTTTTCGAATTTCTTTTTCGCTACTAAAAAAATCCCCATAGCTAAAGCACTTATTAGCATGCGATACCAAACGAGTAATCCTTCGTCGAGTTGTATGGCTTTTCCTAAGATAGCAGTAAATCCCCAAAGCACAATTGCAATGTGCATCTGAAGAAATGCTTTTCGCATAGACTAGAAACGAAGCAGGTTTTCGTAAAGCTCCTTAGTAGGCAATCCTACTACATTGTAATAAGAGCCAAGAATGTATTCGATACCTATAAGACCAATCCAATCTTGAATACCATACGCACCGGCTTTGTCCAATGGATTTTCAGTAGCTAAATAGTGTGCAATTTCATTGTCACGAAGTGTCTTGAAAGAAACTTCTGTTTTAACAAAGAATGATTCCGATTTTTTGGCCGACATAATTGCAACACCAGTAATTACAGAATGCTTTCTTCCTGACATCAAACGTAAAGTATGTTCCGCCGCGGCTAAATCCTTTGGTTTGCCAATGATGAGTTCATCCAATGCAACAATGGTATCTGCAGTAATTACAATACCGCCATCCGCAACGTCGCTCTTGAAAGCTAAAGATTTCTTTCGTGCTAAAAACATAGCAATGTCTTCTCTCCTGAATTGTTCAGGATAACTTTCGTCAATTTCTTTTTTAATGACTTCGTAAGGTAAACCAAGTTGTTTGAATAGTTCTATTCTTCTTGGTGAATTGGTTCCGAGAATGATTCTCGTGCCTTCGAATTTGTTTAGTAGGGGATTCATAAATCAACTAAATTAGAAGCTAAAATTAAATATAGCGAGTGAAATAATTCCTGTAAACATAATCAATTTTATCCAAAAACTGGCTTTTTTAAAATCAGATTTATTTTCAGATTTGTATAACTTCCTAAGCAAGACGAAGAAAGGAATATCAATGAATATGCATATATAGAGGAAGGGGATTAAACTTTCCCATTGTCGACTAAAAATTTGTGCATAGATGAGTAAACCGACAATCAAAAATGTTAAAATAATACTAATCCATTTTGCCTTTTTTTGGCCCAAACTACTTGCAATTGTACTACACCCATTTTGTTTGTCGCCTTCAATATCTTCGATGTCCTTAACTATTTCACGGATGAATGTGGTAATAAAGGAGAAGAAAGCATACAAAGCGATCATTAACATCACTGCTGGATTGTCTTTGGCAAAGGGTTCGGGAACAATAACAATGATGACAACTAAAGCCGATAGCAAAGAGATAATGAAGTTGCCTAAAAAGGGAATGCACTTATATGAGGTAGAGTAGAAGTAGAGCATCCCAGCGGTTATTAAATGAATGATGCCGATGTAAGCATATCCCTTTACATAACTCAAAAAGAATCCTCCTAATACTCCTAAAAAGGTAAGTGCTGTATATAGGTTAATCGCTGTGTCTTTTGGAATTTGATTTTCAATTAGTTTCTTCTCGGGTTTGTTGATTGCATCTATTTCCAAATCTTCAACATCATTTATAATATACCCACCTGCAGCAATAAGTACACAGGAAATTACTAAAATGAAGAATTCGAATTCAGTTAGCAATAACCCCTTTTCTTCAAAAAGTAGGATGGGACCTATCAATGCATGCCTAAGCAAGTATTGCAATAGTGCAATCATTAGTAGATTGGGCCAGCGAACTAGCTGAAGGTACTTTTGCATTTTTTAATTAATTGTAAATTTATTCCCAATCTCCATTTAGTTGTAATACCTGCTCTACAATGTCACGAACACATCCTTTTCCACCTGGAAAAGTGGATACAAATTGACATTCATTTTTTATTTGATAAACAGCGTCGCTTGGACAAGTTCTCAATGCACATTTTTTTAATACTTCTAAGTCGGGCATGTCGTCGCCCATATAAAGTAAATCCGAAAATTGAAATTTGTGTTTAGCTAATAACTCATTAAGTTTATCGAGCTTATTTTCGATTCCAATGTGAATTTCTGTTAATCCCAATCTCTCCAATCGTTTTTTTACACCGTCTGGCGTACTTCCACTGATGACGAAAATTTGATACCCTTTCTTTATCGCTAATTGCATCGCATATCCATCTTTAATATTCATAGTGCGATACATCGAGCCATCCGGCTGGATCAATAAACTGCCATCAGTCATAACGCCATCTACATCAAAAACGAAACAACGGATTTTGTCAAGCAATTTCTTATAGTTGATGTCTGTATTCATGATGGACAAAGATAGTTGGGTTGAATGAATTTAGGTTTTAGAGGTCTAAAAATCCTTGATAAAGTTTTTGTAGGAAGGATTTTCCGTTCAATACGGCTGCACTATCTGTTGAAAGATGTGTATAAGGCAAGTATTTTTTTTCTGTATAAAGATAGACTAGTTGCTCATTTTCTTCTTTCCAGCCAAAACCACTGTCAAAGTTGAGATAAACACCTTTACTACGTCCTCGAGAAAGTAAATTGTTACTGTATGTATAGTCGGAAGCATCAAGATGAAGTTGTTGTAATAAAGTATACGCAATTTCATGCTGTCCGCCTAGCTGGTTGTTTTGCTTTCCTTTAAATTCATCTCTCAATGGATTGCCTATCCAAAGTAATGGAATTCGGTAAGTAGCTGGATCATAGTAATCTCTTTTTAAAGGTAGCATATGTCCGTGATCAGCAACAAGAATAAATAATGTTTTCGAATACCAATTTGTTTTGCGAACTGACTCGAAGAATTTCTTCAGACATTGATCGGTATAATAGGCTGCGTTTTTAAATTTATCTGATTCTGTACTTTCTCCAAACTTTTTTTCTCCCGGTACATCAAAAGGTTCATGCGTGCTTAAGGTAAGCATCATGGTGAAGAATGGATTTTTCTTTTTGTCGATTTCACTCAATAGTTTATTGAATAAATGCTCATCATGCGCTCCCCACTTACTGTAAATCTGCTCAGGGAGATAATCGTCTTTTCCGCTGATGGAAGAAAAACCAGCTTGATGTAAGACGGTATTCATATTGGCAAATCCCAATTCACCTCCATAGTAAAAGGAATTTTGATAGCCTGCTTTCGATAAATCTTTACTTAGAAATGGAAGGTGTTGTAGCTTATCTGAAAAACGAGCGACACTGTGATTTGGTGGCGATGGAAATCCACATAGGATGGAAGGAAACATTTGGTCCGTTCGTCGACCGCTTGAATAAATATTTGTAAATAATAATCCGGAATCACAGAGTGTAGAAAAGAAGGGCGTTATGTTTTCTGACGTTGATTTATTTAAGGGCGCAATTAGATCTGCTGTCCAACTTTCAAGAACAATAAATATAATATTTGGTGAAGTGGAATCGAGTACTTGAGTAAATCCCGATGTTCGATCAATATGCTGGTTGAAATGTTGCGTTGCAGTGGCATCATCAAAAAACAGATATGGATTCTTTTTATTGAGTCCGCTTTTGTTGATGTTGTTAAGCAAGTACCAAACTGGATTCGTTGCAGCATGATTTAACGGGATTACTTCTGAATAGGAAGCAGCACTTTCATTAATGGGAATTTCTTGCCAACCACCTCTGATCCCTAATGGAAGTAAAATTAAAAAAAAAACAGAAGAGGTGATAGCTCTTTTCTTTTCGTGATCCGCATCAACATGTAAAATTTTCTTTATGAAAAAGGAAAGCAAGGAAAAGGTGATGAGCAACCATATGGCTAATCGACTTATTAATTCAAAGGTGGTTTGAGAAGCAATAATTCCATCGGGATCTTGTAAAAATGCTAAAGCTCTTGCATTAATTAAAGTGCCCCAAGCTGCATAAATCCCAATATTTCCAATTAGTATTCCTACAATGAGAAATAAAAATAGTCCTTGTAAAAATAAAATACTCTTTAGTAGAATTTTCTTTTTCAGAAAGATGTATGCTATCCATAATAGAGTAGGGAGCACCATTAAATATCCAACAGTAGATAAATCCAATCGTATTCCATAGATGAAACTTAATGGCCATTGTGCCAAATCATATTGACTCGTGGTCGTAAATAAAAAAACAAGAAAAAGTATTCTGGCGATGAAAAATAAGATCATCCAGAAAAAAAGAAGCTTGAAGAGAAACCAAGAGTTGGATCGCATAATAGTGCTCAAAGTTAATTTAAAATGATGAATTTACTGTTTGAAGAGTCCTTCAGTGGGTAGATTTGATTGTTGTGTGCAAAATCCGATGAAGTCACAGTCATACGGAACTTGACAGTGAGAACCCATCTGAATGTTTGGAACTCGTGATCGGGCTAACATCGTTTTCATCTCAAGAATTTCATCTTGAATGACAGAGAAAGTCTCATTGCAATATTCGGTGAAATCTGAAATTTGGCAGAGGGATGCTATCTCTTGTTCTTTATAATCTTCTGTCAAAGGTTCTTTCAGATGGATAATGGAAGCATGATGAAGCTCTAATCCACTTCCTTTAATCACATAAAATTGCAATGCTAAATCTTGTTGATAGACATTGGAAACTTTCGCGCTGCTTTTTACTTCATACAATGCCCATCCTGAACTCAGTTTGGTAAGAATATCCGCATAAACCAATATTCCATCATATAGAAAAGCAGCTTCGTAAATCGTCGTCACTCCTTCTTTAATAAGTTTTTGTGTAAGTGATATGCTTTCTGAATAACGGTGAACATGAGTTGGCGAAGCATCGCGTCCATTGGGGAAAAGTTGTCTTGCCAGTATTCCAAAATCACTGCCTAAGTTAAATCGTTTGAGTCGTTCAGCAGGAATGGGATCGCGCAAAGAATAATGATGTTTGTAGAGGTACAACGACTTCAAACATTGCTTTCCTTTGATGTATCCCGTCTTTGAAAAGATCGCTTTTTTCGAACTCATGAGGAAGCCGTTAATGCTTGAAATAATTGAACGCATTCTCGAGCTTCTTTAACATCATGCACTCTTATTAGGTTTGCTCCGTTCATCAATGCAAAACTATTTAATACGCTTGTTCCATTTAATGCATTGGCAGAAGAAATGTTTAAAGTTTTGTTGATCATCGATTTTCTGCTGACCCCAACAAGAATTGGAACCTCTAAAATTTGCAATGCGGTTAAGTTTTTCAAGAGTAGAAAATTATCGGAAATGGTTTTACTAAATCCAAAACCCGGATCTATGATGATGTCCTTTACACCCATCTTCCGCAACACAACAATTTTTTCTTGAAAGTAGTGTACGACTTCGTGAATCAAATTTGAATATTCAAATTTCTGATGCATGGATGTCACATCGCCATTCAAATGCATCATGATATAGGGAGCGTTTAGTCGAGCTGCCGTTTCAAACATGTTGTTGTCAAATTGCCCAGCAGAGATATCATTGATAATATGCGCTCCTTTTCGAATAGCTTTTTCCGCTATTGTAGACCTCCAAGTATCAACAGATAGTATAAGCTCGGGAAAATGCTTAGCAATGAGTTCAATTGCTGGAATTATTCTCGCTTCTTCCTCTGATTCAGTGACTAATGCCGCGCCTGGACGCGAGGATGCGCCTCCAATGTCAATGATTTTCGCCCCGTCAGTAACTAATTGGCGAACTCTTTCGAGGATGGTATTTTCTTCGGTAAATTTGCCACCATCAAAAAAGGAATCTGGAGTTATATTTAAGATGCCCATCACTTGTGGATGCGACATGTCGATTAAGTAACCCTTGCAGTTAATACTGTAATTACTTGGTTGGTAGATCATTGTAAACTAATAAATTGACTCATTCTTTTTTCATTCTATAAATTCGATCTTGCACTATGTCTTCAACGACTTCAACTCAATACGATAAAGCGATTGCGCTTTGCAAAGATATCTACCTTAAGAAAATGAAGGACTATGGATCCGCTTGGCGAATCTTGCGTCCATCTTCTTTAACCGATCAAATCTATATAAAGGCTCAACGCATTCGAAGTATCGAAGAGAAAGGTAGTCAAAAAGTGATTGATGCCATCGAAGGCGAATTTATTGGTATCGTGAATTATGCGGTGATGGCTTTGATTCAAATTGGTTTGCATTCCGATGCACCCCTCGAATTGGGACATGATGAAGGCGTAAAATATTTTGAATCGAATGTGGCGCAAGTGAAAGCCCTCATGATGGATAAAAACCATGATTATGGTGAAGCGTGGAGAGAAATGCGAGTGAGTTCAATGACAGATTTAATTTTAATGAAATTATTGCGCATCAAACAAATTGAAGACAATAGCGGATCTACATTGATCAGTGAAGGGGTGGATGCGAATTATGCCGATATTATTAACTACGCTATTTTCGCATTGATTAAGTTAGAAGAGAAAAAATAATTTAATAATAATAAAGTCTATGAAACAATTAGTCAGTATTTCCCGAATCCTTGTCGGCGTTTTATTTATTATTTCTGGATTGATTAAAGCGAACGACGCACTTGGGTTTTCGTATAAGCTCGATGAGTATTTCGTCGTGTTCCACATGGAATTCTTAAATGGTGCTGGACTCGCCATCGCGATGTTAATTTGTATTTTTGAAGTAGCATTGGGTGTTGCCTTATTGGTAGGATATCGAATGGTGATGGTGAGTTGGCTCATGTTGTTGATGATTTTATTTTTCACCTTCCTTACTTTTTACAGTGCCTATTTTGATGTGGTAAAAGATTGTGGATGTTTTGGTGATGCATTAAAATTAAAGCCATGGGAATCGTTTTATAAAGATGTGGTCTTGCTGGTATTGATCTTGATCATCTTTGTAAGAAGAAAAAATATTAAGCCTTTGATTAGTGATAAGTTCGCAGGATTTATGTCGGCAGCAGGATTAATTTTAACAACATGGTTCACTTGGCATTGTTACACCCATCTTCCTGTAAAAGATTTTCGTCCTTATGCGATTGGAAAAAATATTAACGAGGGAATGACATTGCCTCCAGGAGCTATTACCGATAGTGTGGTGATGGTATTTATTTATAAGGATAAGAAAACAGGAGCGCAAGTAGAGGCTGGGATGGATCAAGTTTCGACTTACTCAGGCAATGAGCAGTATGAATTTGTGGATCGTCTTGATAAAGTGGTTCGCGAAGGTGACAAAGCCGCCATTCACGATTTTGCAATTAAGGATGCTGAAGACAATGATTTAACAAGTGATTTTTTAAGTCGTCCCGATTATGTTTTCATGTTGGTCGCTTATGATTTGACAAAGGCAGATGTAAAAGCTCAGGATAAAGTAAATGCATTGGCTGCAGCCTGTCAGAAAAATGATTTTGAATTTTTCGGATTAACATCAACGATTCCTACCGAAACCGATAAATTTCGTCATGATCATCAGAATATGTTCCCATATTATTTCTGCGATGGAACTGCACTTAAAACGATCATTCGTTCCAATCCAGGATTAGTATTATTGAAGCAAGGAACCGTGATTGATATGTGGCATCATAACGATTTCCCGACCTACGATGAGTTGAATGCAAAATACCTTCACAAAAAGTAAGTTGATCCTCCATTTGTAAATCGCCGACCTCTACGTGTTAAAGCTATTAGTAAATAAAATTTTCTATGGCTTCCTTGTAACACTGGGAGTAGTGATTGTTGTTTTCTTTTTGTTTACGGTTTTGCCCGGTGATCCCGCTCGCATGATGTTGGGTCAACGCGCCGATTTAGTTTCGGTGGAAATTATTAATCGTGAATTAGGAAAAGATCAACCCATCTTCAAACAATTTTTGAAGTACGCCAATGATTTATCACCGCTCTGTATTTTAGATACTAAGAATCCCGATTCAAGAATTTATTTTGATAAAGAAAAGTATGGGAGCGGAGTAAAGCTTATCCAATTCTCAAATCGTGCATTGATCTTGAAAGCTCCATACTTAGGTCGATCCTATCAGTCGAGAGAATCTGTTTCTGCTATTTTATTGGATGCACTTCCAGGCACTGCGATCTTAGCCATTGCATCATTGCTTTTCGCTGCATTCTTCGGGATAATTTTAGGCGTTTGGTCTGCATTGCGATACCAAAAATGGGACGATCACCTCACCATGATCGTAAGTGTATTGGGAATGTCGGTTCCATCCTTCTTCGCAGGTATCGTGATCGCTTGGTTATTCGGATTTGTTTGGCACGACTATACCGGACTCGAGATGACGGGAAGTTTATACGAAGTAGATCCATTTACGGGGATGGAATTGAAATGGAAGAATTTAATTTTACCGGCATTCACATTGGGAATTCGACCACTGGCCGTCATTGTTCAACTTACTCGCTCATCGATGTTGGAAGTGTTGGAGATGGACTATGTTCGAACGGCGAAAGCAAAAGGCCTTTCTCCCTTAGTGGTAGTAGTTCGACATGCTTTGAGAAATGCATTGAATCCTGTTATCACTGCAATTTCAGGATGGCTCGGCTCTTTGTTAGCAGGAGCGGTTTTCATAGAATATATTTTCGGATGGAAAGGCGTTGGAAAAGTAACCGTCGATGCACTCGAGCATTATGATTTTCCCGTGGTGATGGGTTCGGTGTTGATGGTGTCTTTTTTCTTTGTGATCATCAATATTTTAGTGGATATCCTCTACGCTCGCCTCGATCCGAGAGTGCGTATGCAATAAATTTAAGCGCAGCGTTAGCAACGTTAAGCAGCGTTCGCAGCGGATTTTAGATCATAAAAAATCTTAACCATCATAATAGATCTGCGGCCCATTTAATAATAATCCATTCGATAATTTTTCATTTGCCAATCCACCAATCCACCAATCCACCAATCCACCAATCCACCAATTGGTTATTAACAAGACTTTAACGAAAACTTGCCTATCTATTCAGGAACTTTTCACGTTAATTACTTTATACTTGCAACGTTTCAAAATAGTAGATATATTATGGTAGATATTCGTGAAATTAACGAGAAAATCCAGCAAGAATCAGCATTCATCGAATTACTGAATCTCGAACTCGGAAAAGTGATAGTTGGTCAAAAGTACATGCTCGATCGACTCCTTATTGGTCTTTTATCCAATGGACATTTATTGTTAGAAGGGGTGCCTGGATTGGCTAAGACCTTAGCGATTAAGTCTCTATCATCGGCAATTCAAGCAAAGTTTAGTCGTTTGCAATTCACTCCCGACTTACTTCCTGCCGATTTAGTAGGAACAATGATTTATAGTCAAAAGCAAGAGCAATTCACCGTTCGTAAAGGTCCTTTGTTCGCGAATTTTATTTTGGCGGATGAAATCAACCGAGCACCAGCTAAAGTTCAAAGTGCTTTATTGGAAGCCATGCAAGAGCGTCAAGTGACCATCGGCGATGAAACTTTTAAATTGGAAGAGCCTTTCTTGGTATTGGCAACACAAAATCCGATTGAACAAGAAGGAACTTATCCACTACCCGAAGCACAACTCGATCGTTTTATGTTGAAAGTAGTAATCGGTTATCCAACTAAAGAGGAGGAACGTTTGATTGTTCGTCAGAATTTGGCTCAGGAATTTCCAAAAATAAAAGAAGTAATTCATAAAGATACCATCGTGAAAGCACGTGCAGCAGTTCGTGATGTTTACATGGATGAGAAAATTGAAAAATATATTCTAGATATTGTTTTTGCAACACGTTTCCCAAAAGAAAATAATTTACGCAAACTAGAAAACTTAATTAGCTACGGTGGTTCTCCGCGTGCAAGTATCAATTTAGCATTAGCAGCAAAGGCTTATGCATTTATCAAACGTCATGGGTATGTGATTCCGGAAGATGTACGCGCCATCAGTCATGATGTGTTGCGTCACCGTATCGGATTAACGTATGAGGCGGAAGCTGAAAATATTTCTACCGATGATGTGATCAATGAAGTATTAAATATTGTTGAAGTTCCTTAAACCGTTGGAAAGGAATTAGTGATTATGGAATCTTCAGAACTTTTAAAAAAGGTACGTAAAATTGAAATTAAAACCCGAGGACTTTCGGCTCAGGTTTTTTCAGGAGAGTATCATTCTGCCTTTAAGGGTCGTGGAATGGCTTTTTCAGAAGTGCGAGAATATAATCCAGGGGATGATATTCGTAGTATCGACTGGAATGTAACGGCTCGATTCAATCATCCCTACGTTAAAATATTTGAAGAAGAGCGCGAGTTAACCGTGATGTTGTTGATTGATGTTTCCGCATCTGGAAATTTTGGTACCAACGTACAGTTTAAGCGCGATTTGATTACGGAGTTGTCGGCCGTGTTAGCATTTTCAGCTATTGAAAATAATGATAAAGCTGGCGTGATTTTATTCTCGGATAGAATCGAATTATTCATTCCACCAAAAAAAGGGAAGACCCATATCCTAAGAATCATCCGTGAGTTAATCAATACGGAACCCAAAGGAACAGGTACGGATATTAATTTGGCTTTGCGTTATTTTAATAACATGATTAAGAAACGTTGCATCGCTTTTGTGATTTCCGATTTTATGTCGGTGGGTTATGAAGATGCTATTAAAGTAGCTTCAAAGAAACATGATCTTGCTGCCATACGTGTATTCGATCCTCGTGAAGCAGAAATGCCGAATGTAGGTTTGGTTCGTTTTGTTGATGCAGAAACAGGTGAAGCAAGTTTGTTGGATTCATCTCAACCGAATGTGCGTCGCGATTATCAACTGTGGTGGAAGCAAGCTCAAGGACAAACATCCGAATTACTTAATAAGTGCGGAATTGACCATGCTATTTTTCGTACCGATCTTCCCTATGTGCAGCCATTAATTAATTTGTTTAAGAAAAGAGAGCGTAAACGATGAAAGTGAAAGCATATATCTATGGCTTGCTTGTATTGTTGCTTTCATTTACGAATGCAAATGCACAACAAGATGTAGTGGCTAAAATGACGGTCGACACGAATAAAATTTTAATCGGTCAACCTGTTCAAGTGGTGTTGCAAGTGAGTCAACCCCGAAGTGTAAATATTAATTGGCCTTTGTTTGTTGATTCGATGGGCAAATTAGAGATTTTGGAAATTCACCCGTTAGATACCATTCCCGTTGAAGATGCAAATGTGTTGTTGCGATCACAAACATTCTCGATTACATCATTCGATTCGGGCGTTTATAAAATTCCAGAAGTGTATTTTGATTATGCTCTGGGTGGAGATAAAACATTTAGTACGTACACGGATCCTATCTTCATAGAGGTATACTCGGTTCCAGTAGATACAACGCTCGCAATAAAAGATATTCAGCCCATCCTAGATGCTCCAACAGATTTAACATGGTTGCTATGGGTGTTGATTGGTTATCATGTATTGTTATTGTTGTTGTGGTTCGTATTTTGGAAGTTGAATAAAGATAAAAAGAAAGAACCCGAAGAAATAAAAGCGCCTATAGTTTTAATTCCTGCACATGTAACCGCATTGGAATCGTTAAAGACATTAGAAGCAGAAAAAGTTTGGCAAGACGGGAAAATGAAATTGTATTTTACCCGACTCACCGACATCGTGCGAATTTATATTGAGGAAAGATGGATGGTAGGAGCACAGGAATTGACAACCGATGAAATTTTGAATCATGGATTTTTGAGATTGATTGATCCCGCGAGTAAAGAGGATTTAGAGAAAATATTGAGATTAGCCGATTTAGTAAAGTTTGCAAAGTGGGATGCTATTCCCAGTGAATGTGAGTTGAGTATGCTAACTGCTATTAAGTTTGTGAATGATACTAGTGCGAATCAAATTAAACTGGAATTGGAAAGGGGAGGTGAAGCATGATGTGGCCTGATTTCGCTTCGATGCATTTTAAAAATCCTGAGCTATTATGGCTCTTGGTGTTGGTGCCCGTGATTATCGTTTATTTCTGGAAGATAAAAAGAAATAGGCGCACGCAAATTCGAATTAGCAGTACAGAAGCGTTTAAAAATTATCGCCCTTCATTAAAACAACGAATGGTGAATTTACCATTTGTGTTACGTGTACTTGCCATGTCATTATTGGTGGTAGCCTTGGCTCGCCCACAATCTTCTTCTCGCGCATCGAATGTAAAGACGGAAGGAATTTCTGTAGTCATCGCACTCGATATTTCTTCGAGTATGCTGGCGGAAGACTTTAAACCAAATCGAATTGAAGCTGCAAAAAAAGTGGCTTTAGATTTTATTGACGGTCGACCCAATGATTTAATCGGCTTAGTAATATTCAGCGGACAAAGTTTTACGCAGTGTCCGTTGACTTCTGATCATGCCGTGCTAAAAAATTTATTGAAGGATATTAAATCGGGGATGGTGAAAGATGGTACTGCCATTGGTGAAGGATTGGCTACATCGGTAAGTAGTATTAAAGATGCGCCCACGAAAAGTAAAGTCGTTGTTTTAATTACCGATGGTGTGAATAATTCAGGTTCCATCGCTCCACTAACTGCTGGTGAGATTGCTTTGACGTTTGGTGTTCGCGTGTATTCAGTAGGAGTAGGCACACGTGGGACGGCTCCATATCCCGTTCAAACTTTGTTTGGTGTGCAATATCAAAATATGGAAGTGCAAATTGATGAGGATCTTTTAACGGCTGTGGCAGATGCTACCGATGGACGTTATTATCGTGCTGTAAATAACAGAAGGCTGGAAGCCATTTTTGCGGAGATTGATAAGTTAGAAAAATCAAAAATTGAAATTACCGAATTCAAAAGATACACAGAAGAATATTTACCTTTTGCATTGCTTGCTGGATTGTTATTCATGCTCGAATTAGTATTACGTTACGCATGGTTACGAAGTCTGCCTTAAAGAAATTGAAATGTTTAGATTAGAGCATCCACAAATGATTTACCTCTTCGCCGTTTTACCGGTGTTGATTTTCCTATATTATGCCATGAAGAAGTGGAAGAAGAAAGCGATGAAGTCGTTTGGTGATGCAGCACTCATACGCCGACTCAATCCTCAAACATCCATTTCACGTCCTGGAATGAAATTTTCATTAGTGTTTATGGCAATGCTTTTACTAATCGCAGGAATTTGCGGACCATTGATCGGATCACGATTAGAAGAAGTAAAAAGAAAGGGAAGTGACATCATCATCGCTTTGGATGTATCCAATAGTATGCTCGCTACCGATATAAAGCCAAGTCGTTTGGAAAGATCGAAGCAAGCCATTTCTCGCTTGATTGATCGTTTAGAAGGAGATCGAATTGGAATTGTGGTATTCGCAGGTGAAGCATTTGTACAATTGCCCATCACAACCGATTATGGTGCTGCTAAAATGTTCATCTCAACCATCAACACGCAGATGCTCCCAACCCAAGGCACAGCGATAGGTTCAGCCATTGACTTAGCCCGAGAATCATTTACCGATACGACCAAAAAACATTCAGCCATTGTAATAATTACCGACGGTGAAAATCACGAAGACGACGCCATTAAGGCAGCCAAGGAAGCAGCCGATGCGGGTATCAAAGTATTTACTATTGGAATGGGATCACCCGAAGGCGGACCCATTCCCATCTACAGTAACGGCGCGGTTGTAGGATTCAAGCAAGACAATTCTGGCCAAACGATCGTCACCAAATTAAATCCCGTGATGCTTAACGAAGTAGCCAGCGCCGGAAATGGACGATTTATTCGCGCAACAAATTCTGATGACGGAATTGATTTAGTATTGAAAGAATTAAATGCACTTGATAAGAAAGAATTCAAAGCAAAAATGTACACCGACTATGAAAACCAATTTCAATATTTTATTGGATTGGGATTGTTGTTGATGTTGGTGGAGTTTTTATTGGGCGAGCGGAAAAGTAAATGGATTGCTAAACTAAATTTGTTTAACGTGAACCAAAAGGAGGAGCAATGAAAAGGATGAAGATAGGAGGGATGTTACTCATTTGTTTGTGCGCATCTACATGGAGCCAAGCACAACGCAAAGAAATTGTAGAAGGAAATACAGAATATGAAGGCGGTCGATATCGTAATGCAGAATCGGCCTATAAAAAATCGGTGGAGAAAGCACCCCAGCAATTCATAGGAAGTTATAATTTAGGAAATGCATTGTATCGTCAAAATAAATTTGATGAAGCATCTCAGCAATATTTAAATGCTTCTGCAAATAACAATGTAAATGATTTGCAGTCGAAGGCCATGTACAATATGGGTAATTCGCTTTTAAAGAGTGAAAAATATGCAGAGAGTATCGAAGCCTACAAAAAAGCATTGCGACTAAATCCCAAAGACGAAGACGCCCGTTATAATTTGTCTTACGCTCAAAAGAAATTGCAGCAACAACAACAGCAGCAAGATCAAAACAAAGACAACAAGGATAACAAGGACAAAAAGGATCAACAGAAAAAAGATCAGCAGCAAGACAAAAAAGATCAGCAAAAGAAAGATCAAGAAAAGCAAGATCAGCAAAAAGATGATCAAGCCAAGCAAGATCAGAAAAAAGAGGAGCAGAGAAAGCAGGAACCTAAGCAACCTAAACTTTCCAAAGAAGAAGCCGAACGCATGCTCAAAGCCCTAAAAAACGACGAAAAAGATCTGCAAAAAGAGAAAGCAAAGAAGTATCAAGTAAATTCTAATTCTATCGAAAAAAACTGGTAGTATTTAATTTGAAAATGTGTTGATTTGAACATTTGAAAATGATTTGAATTCGTATTTATAGTAAACGCTGTGTCCTCCGTGAAAAACTTTGTGCCCTCCGTGGTAAATGAAAGTCTTTAATAGAATCTTGATTTTTTATTTTTCAGAACCTTGCGCCCCTTGCGCCTTCTTTGCGTTCCTAGCGGTTAAACTGTAAATAAATATAAGAACTAGTATTTTAAAATCTTTGAATGCACTTTATCTTTATCTGTAGTTAAAGAAACAATATAAACCCCACTCGCAATTCCATTCATCATTACCTCACCCGTAAAATACCCTCCAGCTATCACTTCCATTTTCCTCTCAACCACCACTCTCCCCTCAACATCAAACAACCTCAGCACCCCGCTCTTCCCTTTCAACTTCGACGCATTCACATGTATCATATTCCACTCGGGATTAAACCACGCCTGCATCCAAGCTCCCCTCTCCTCTGGTGTGGGGTTGGGGGAGCGGCTCACCGTTAGTGTATCGCAGGGCGAGCCTACCCATGCGCCTAATTCATAATCGGGATTGTTGGGGAGGCCATAATACGAACGACCTGTTCCTAAATTAAAACTGAATGGTTGGAAATCGCAGGCCGCACCTAGTGAATCTG
>JANOAX010000104.1:0-4616 GCA_031411335.1 Bacteroidota bacterium | reverse complement strand
GCGAATCAACAGTAATTCACCCCCCTTAATCGACCCCCCCATCCATAATATGGGATGAAACCAATTATTATGGATGGCGGGCTCATCAGTACCAATCAATAAATTATTTTAGATGCAAAACAAGGCAAATATTTTTAAAAGAAAACTCTAATTTTTAAGATTGATAAGACTGTTAATTTTCCTAAAAAAGTTCTTCTTAGCCTGACGCGCATGCGATAGCTATCAGGATTGCGCCTCTGCGAGAAACTTTAGCGATTTCAACTCGGATGTCCATTTGCTATAAAGATTTTGAATATATCTTTAGCTGATGGACTAACAATTTATTAAAGTGAATTCTCTCCTTTATCTTTTCGTAATACCTACGTTAGGAATTGCTCGGAATAATTTAAAAAGAATCGAATAATTTTTATTAAGTTCTATTAAAAAAAGGAAGCCACCCAGTAGAATGAGGTGGCTTCTTTGAATTTGAATATAAAAGTATATCAACAATTCCCGAGTAGCATCCATATAAGTGCGAAAACGAGTATAGTTCCTAAGCAGCCGCCGCCTAATTTTTGGGCACCGTAACCTGCGATCAGTCCTCTGAAAATATTGTTCATAGTGTTTTAAAATTAAGCTTCTTGGTGAGCTGCTTCCATATTTATTGCAGTTGTTGCAACTTCCGATAATTTTTCATCGGCTGCTTTTTCTTCTTCAAGAGTAGCTTCAAGAAGTAAAACGGCTTCGTCTAAATCCAAGGTTTCTGCAAACTGACAGAGCGTTCCATAGGATGCAATTTCATAATGTTCAATTTTCTGTCCTGCTGAAATAATTCCAGCATCACGCATCGCACCTTCTTCGCATTCTTCCATAATAGATGCTGCCTCTTTAATTAATCCTTCCATGGCCTCACATTTTTTTGCTATGGGTTTTTTACCAAGTATTTCAAAAACCTGCTCTAACCGGACCGCTTGTTCTTCAGTTTCCTCAAGGTGATTTTCTAATGCATCAATCAGATCTTCAGAACTTGCGTTTTTAATCATTTTTGGAATTGCTTTAAGTAGCGCTTTTTCTGCCCAATAAATGTCTTTTAACTCTTCTTCAAACAATTTCATGAGTTGAGATGATTGCATTGAAAAAGTATTGGAATTATCTTTTGACTCTTTTCCGTTTTGGGAAGAAGTTTTTTTTTATTTTTCATGATTTTATTTTTCTATTAATTTGAGATCCTACTTTTTACTAGCCTTCATAACAAGAAATATAATCACACCAATGATGGCAACAACAATGAAAATCCCGAACCCCATTCCTGCTTTAAAGATTCCTTCCACTACTCCGCAGGATGATAAAAGTGTTGAGAGCATTAACAATGTAAGTGCAGGAATGAGATTTACGATTTTCATAATAGGATTTGATTTCAACTGTAAATCAGAATTTCAATTTTAAAAGAAATTTTGAAAATTCTAATTTACAATCTGCCTTTATTAGTATTTTGATTTTCTTTTCTGTTTTCACTGCGGAATGAATCCGATTCTTCATCATGGTTTTTCTGATCGCGACTGTTGTTGGTAACTTGGTCAACAGAATCATCGCTTTCTTCTTCTTCTTCTTCTCTGTTTCTATCATTGTTCATATTGTCGCCCATATTTCCAGTGATTTCTCTGCGATCATTCTCTTCTTCATCTTCTTCACCTATTTGGTGCTTTTTGTTTTGGAGAGGATCATTCGGATCCGGCTTTTGTTTGTTGAAATCTTGGTTTGTTTTTTCTTTTAACATGCCTTCAGTAGGCTGATTACGATTGTCATTTTGATTTTTGTCCATGATGATTTAAATTAAATTGTAATTGAATTATTACGATGTAAAAGTGTACATGATTTTCTCTAGTTTCATTACACAATAATTCAGAATGTTTACATTATTCACATATCTATTAGGTATAAATTAGCGATGATGATATGCTTTTATTTTATACAAAGCATTCTATGAGATGCAGATAGAAAGTGGAGGCTGATCCATTTAATGGGATCTTGTAATCGGAAAAATTTAAAAGTATTTTGAAAAGATAAGGTAAAAGGGCAATGATTTGGTTTATATTAAACTCTTTATTGTAAGTCTAAATATTTTGAATGGTATTTCGCCTGAGTTCTTTTAATGCTTTAAAGTGAGAAGGTGTTAAGCCTGTCACCTTTTTAAACTGGCTGGATAAATGCGCTACGCTGCTGTAATGTAGTTTGTATGCAATCTCCGAGAAGTTATCTTCTCCAAAAAGAATTAACTCCTTAATCCTTTCAATTTTTAATGCAATTACGAATTGTTCAATGGTAGTGGCTTCTACTTCCGAAAAGAAATTTGCCAAGTAAGTATAACTATGACCTAATTCATCACTGAGTAAAACGGAAAACTTAATATTCGGCTTTTCGTCCGATTTGTAAACATAATCAATTGCAACTTTTCTAATTTTCTCAATTAAAACACCATCCCTCTTTTCTAATAATTCTAAGCCTGCTTTTTTGATTATTTTGTTAAGTTTTTTTTTATCAGCATCTGAAACATCTTCTTTCGTTTCTATTTCACCTAATTCTATTTTCGTTGTTGTAATATCCAGTTCTTCTAAAGCACCTTTAACAACAATTTTGCAGCTTTCACAAGCCATGTTTTTTACATAAATTTTCATAAAATAATTTTAACTTGTTAAATAATTCGGTTTATTGGTGAAGATGATACTTTTTAAATTAAATTTAAAAACGCAAATGCTTGCTATAAATTGTACAGTATGTATTTTCATTTCTATTCGCCCTATTTTCAATGGATCAGGTCTATTTTAATTATTATGTAAAGAGGGATATTTATTAATTCTACCTTGCAAATCACTAGCAAATTTAGACTTAGTTCAATAAGTAATACCAAGAATAAATGGTATAATAGAAAAATTAATAATTCTAAATTGTAGTATTTCAATAGAAAAACATCGTTCTTATTTGTGAAAGTACCTTTTGAAAAGGTTGTTAACTCACTTCATTTAAAGTTATAGTAAATGTACTTCCCGCACCTTAATTCGCTGTCAACGCTAATTTTTCCTCCTTGCGCTTCAATAAACTCTTTGCTGATGGCTTGTCCAAATCCGTTTCCAGAGCGACTACTTTCCGGCATTTGAAAATAACTTACTTTGTTTTGATTTTGAATGATGTCAAGAAAATCTTTCACTGATTTTCCAGTCTCTTCCATTTATAAATTTCTTAAAATGAAATGGCTAACGCTGTCGTAATAAAATAGTTTTGGTTATATGGATTATTATCTTTTCTGAATATTTTATCTTCACTAGTAAGTCCTCTCACTTCTACACGCCATATTGCATTTTCTTGAATGGCGTAGTCGAAATTTAATGAATAACCTATTGTTTTAAATCCATGAGTTGTTCCAGTGGCAATGATTACACCCTTTTCGTCTGAATAGTATTCGCCCCTTGCAGCAATGCGTATTTTGTCAGTTAACTTGTACTGTAAAATGATGACTGGACTGTACCAATTATCATATGCATTGGTATCCTTTTTTATTTGCTGCATGCCCACATCAAACCCTGCAGTTAATCCGAATTTTTCAGTGAACTGGATCTGACCATAAAAGTTATTGAATACTCGATATTTTCTCAAACTATCTGGAAAATTGTTTCCTCCAAAGGTGCTCCAGTTCAGTGTTATTTTTGAGTTAGGCTTATAGGTTAGTTGAGTTCCGAATGCTGGAGTTTGATTTCCAGGGATTCTTTGAATTTTTTGCCACCCGTTTAAATACATTGCAGCGAGGTAGATTTTACTGTTGTTGGAAGAATAACCTAATTTAATTCCCGATTCATAATATGGAGAATTTTCTGCTAAAAGACTTCGTGTTAAATTCCAACAATCTTTTCCAATAGCACTTTCAAATCCAATATGTGAAGGCATGATACCTGCATCTATCCATAGGTTTTTATTTTTTGAAATTTTAAAACCTATATTGGCTTCAAAAATATTTTTAAGCAACCCTTGTTCTCCCGATAGATTATATTGTGGGTATGTACCAGCCATTAAAGCAATGTTTCCTCTTACCTGATCGGTGGTATAATTTGCTTTCACTAATCCTAAATTCAAGTTGGTTTCGTTATGTCTATTATAGCTATAGAAGAATGCTGGACGTTCATGGTTCCCGGGATTCCCTAAATCATAACTATAATAAGCTTCCACGTAACCTGAAATAGTTAATGGATTTGTTTTTGATGAGTCTTGCGCATTCAAATTAAAAACACCTAAAGCAAATACACTTAATAAAATCGTTGTTTTCATTTTCTTGTTATACAAGGTTGTCTAATGCGATATTATTTTGTAGCAATACCATATGCAATATATTTCCAGTTAGCAGGACAAATTTTATTTAATAGTACGGCATCTATTGTGGAAAGAAAATTTCGTTGGCTTTCATTTCTTCCTAAGGTTCCCAAAATGCCGGTGGATTTTATATCGTGGGAGGAGAAGTCTTTCAAGCATTCTTTTATTTCTTTAATGGAAACATATCGCCAAGTACTTCCCCAATTGACAAACTTTTTCCTGAGTCTCTGATGAAGGGGTGATGCAATAAGGTTTTCTGCAAACAAAAGCTTACCACC
>JANOAX010000103.1:0-11252 GCA_031411335.1 Bacteroidota bacterium | reverse complement strand
GGAAATTGCATCAACAAAGAAATCTCATCTATAAATGGATTAGGTCCATATTGCATTAGTTTCATTTCGGTTCCATCTAAAGAAAAAATAAAGGAACGCGGAGCAAATGTTTCCTTCTCTCCATTATAGTCGATTTGTGTTAATCGATAGTAACTTGTTCCTAACAGAGGAGCATCGTCCGTGAATGAATATTTGCGTGGAATGGTGGTAGTCCCAGTTCCATTAACTCGTCCAAGAAATTCAAAAGAGATTCCATCCCAACTGCGCTCAAGTAGAAAGTAATCATTGTTAATTTCAGAAACTGTTTCCCAAATTAACAATGCATTTTCATTGTTTTCTTTTACATCAAATGATTTTAATACGACAGGTAAAGGACTAGTTCCTGCGCTATATGGATTGAATGATAAAGGTAAAGAGGCAATTAATCCTGGCGCACCACTGGTAGCACCATTAGGTATGAATGCAGCTACTGATGATGAGTTTGATGTTCCATTAATACCTCCTGCTACTGAAATTGAAATAGGAGGTAAATTGGTGATGGCAACATAACCACCTCCACCGCCGCCACCTGCACCTTCTGCCTCAGAGGATGCTGTTAAATTTTGACTCCCACCTTGTCCTGCAGCGGCTTCAATGCTAATTCCACTTGTGCTTCCCACTAAATGATAAATGAGAACGGTACCACCACCTCCACCACCACTTGAACCATCACGTCCGTTGGGACCTAATGTTTTCGTCGGCGTTTCTCCATTGGCAAAAATAGTTCCTGTTCCACTCACATTTCCTTTTACAAGAAGAAAGACAATTCCTCCTCCGTTACCTGCAGGTTGCGCCGTGTTGTTATTGGAATCACCAGCACCACCTCCTCCGCCCATAAATATTCGTCCTGAGCTGTAGTCTAAAGGTCGACCACCAAATCCACCTACGTTGTTTCTATTGTCTCCACCCCAATCTGTATGGCCTGGACCTTTGGTAAGTGGGTTCGCTGTATTTTGAGAATAAGTATAACCTCCTCTGCCTCCTCCTGGAGATGTTGTTAAAGCAAATCCGGTAGATTCAAGATTCCATGCCGTTATCCAATTCGCAACTGAGATGTCGGGATTTCCTGTTCCTGTATATCCAGTTGTAATTCCAGCGTTGGATCCACCTCCACCTGCTGCATTATGTGCATTGCCACCTCCACCTCCATTCGCTGGAGCTCCTCTTCCATATCGTCCGTTGGATAATGATGAAGCAAGACCTGCTATACTTTCTCCTTTTTCTGCACCATTATTCGCATCGGTAGTTCTTCTTGTTGTAATGTTTCCAGGTAAAACGGAATTCTGTTCAATACTTCCACCGCGAAATCCTTTGTAATTTACATTGATGGATCCATTTAAAATAACATCATTCACCACTTCAATGGCAACAATTCCACCCATCGTACCATCCCATGCATCCGTAGTAATACTTGCACCTGCATTAATGGTTAAGTCGGTATAACGAGGTACACGCACTACTTGAACTTTTCCTGACGAAGTATAACTATTTAGTAAGGAATTAGCAAGTGTAATGGAAGTGCTATTGGGTACAGACGAAACTTTTGCATATTCATATTTTCCGCAATTATTATAGCTACTTATATTTCCATAAGAACTATTATCGGATGTTGTGATACTCGCACCTTGCATCTGAATAATTAAAATTAAATCACCTGCAGAAAGTGAACTTGAAAAACGACTATTTGCATTGAGTGAAGATGAACTTACTGAAATAGTAGTGGCTCCTGCCGATGCATTTGAAGTAAGACTTGTAAATTCATTTAAAATTGTATTGGATGCAGTAATCGTTTTAGCGCCATCTTTTCCTGGATTCGCTTTTGCTTTTTCGGATGTACCTAAATTATTAAACACAAAAAAAGAAGCTCCAGCTATAGCAGCCATGCTTATAGACAAAATAACTTTTCGATACATTGTCTTTTGCTTGGTGCTAACTCGGAATTTATACTGGGATCTTTTCACGACAAATAAGTTTTATTGAAGTTTAATTCTACGAATGAGTATGTAAAAAGTTTCATGTGTTTCTGGTGTGAAAGGTCAAAATGAAAGAAGTTGCATCAACCTGCATAATTCTGTATCTTTGTACCATCAGAAGCGTGGTTTCTATCGTTGATGCAAGAGATTTCTTCTCACACGCAAACCCTCTCGGTTTTAATAGAAATTGCCCCTAAGGCCACTCATCCGCAATCATGATCGAATTTCATGATTTTAAACGTATGGGTATTAATTAATTATGAAATTTAGTGAATTAAAATTGCTTCCTCAAATATTGGACGCATTACATGAAAAAGGGTACCGTGAACCCACCCCTGTACAAGAACAAACTATTCCAGCAGTAATGGCAGGTAGAGATGTGCTCTCCTTAGCTCAAACTGGAACAGGGAAAACAGCAGCTTTCGCATTGCCCATCTTACATATTTTAGGAACATCTACACCTCCAAAAGGAATTAAAGTGTTAGTATTAGCCCCTACGCGTGAACTTGCCATTCAGATCTATGATAATTTCTCTGCTTACGGAAAATCATTGCCCTTTAGAATGGCACTCATTTATGGTGGTGTAGGTCAAAGAAATCAAGAGCAAGAATTGAGACGACATCCCGCCATTGTCATTGCGACGCCTGGTCGATTAATCGACTTGTACAATCAAGGACATTTGCGTTTGGGTGAGGTAGATGTGTTGGTGTTGGATGAATGTGATCGTATGCTTGATATGGGATTCGCGCGAGACTTAAATAAAATTTTAGGACTGCTTCCGAAAAAACGTCAGACGTTATTATTTAGTGCTACCATGCCCAATGATATTCGCACAATGGCAGAAAAGCACATGTCCGATCCCGTTAGAGTGCAAATTGTGGCCGACGAAAAGAATCTTCCTAAAATTCGTCAACGCATGTATTATGTAAATCGTGATCATCGCCAACATTTATTGTTGGATGTGTTGGAGAAGGAGCCAGCAGAGCAAGCATTAATTTTTACGAGAACAAAAAGAGGTGCCGATCGTTTGTCAAAAATTTTAACTAAAGAAGGTCATCCTGCACAAGCTATTCACGGAGATAAATCACAAAATCAAAGAGAAAAAGCATTGCAGTCTTTTAAAGCGCATAGCTTGAAAATTTTAGTGGCAACCGATTTGGCTTCTCGTGGTATTGATGTGAAGGAGTTAGATTTAGTAATTAATTTTGATATGCCTGCCGATGGCGAAACGTATGTACATCGTATTGGTCGTACTGGAAGAGCCGGAAGAGAAGGAGTATCTGTAAGTTTCCGAGGCTATGATGATGGAGACGTAGAAAAAGAATTGATAAAAAAATATGGCGATGAGTTGGAAATTATTCGCAAGCATAAATTTTTACAAGATGGCGTACTGCTCGCTCCAGATCCTGCTTTAGCTGCTAAAAACCGTCAAGGCCCACGCAAACCAACACCTTCTGGTCCATCAAGAAACACAGCTGGGAGAAAAGCATCTTTTAGAAAATAGAGAAAGGATCACTTTCTTAGAGGATAATTTTAAGAATTTCTTGTATGATAATTGTTTTATATTGACACCTCCGAATATTTATTATAATTTTCGGAGGTAACATTTAATAACTCTTTATCATGATGATCATTATAAAATTATTAAAATGGGTTGGACTTTTTCTGCTGTTGTTTGTTGTGGTGATGGCAACAATAGTGTTTGTAAAAAAAGATCGAACTTTCGATGCACCATATCCAAAAATTCATGCGGTAAAGGATAGCTTAGTTATTCAACGCGGGAAATCCTTAGTGTATGGTGCTGCACATTGTGCCTATTGTCACGCCCCTGTAGAGATGGTAGAGGCTATTGAACGTGGCGAAATTGTTCCGTTGTCGGGCGGACATTTATTTGATATTCCCCCAGCGAAAATTCTCACACCTAATATTACCTCCGATAAAGAAACAGGAATTGGGAGTTGGCCCGATAGTGTCCTAGCGCGTTCTTTGCGACATATGGTGGGTTATGATGGTCGTGCTTTACTTGAATTTATGCCGTTTCAAAATTTAAGTGATTCGGATTTAACAGCCATTATTTCTTACCTCCGAACAGTCCCTCCTGTCAAGAAAGAAATTCCAAAATCAGAATGGAATCTACTTGGAAATATTTTAAAAGCATTTGTAATTACTCCAGTTGGACCAAGTGAAGAAATTCAAAGTGTAGTGAAGCCCGATTCATCTATAGAATATGGAAAATATTTGGCACAATCGGTAGCGAATTGTAGAGGTTGTCATACCGATAGAGATATGAAAACAGGAAAATATGTTGGACCTTTCTATGCAGGTGGATTTAAAATGCCTTGTGAAACAAATCCTGAGTTAATACTAGTTTCTCCCAACATTACTACAGATCCCACCACAGGAAAATTGTCGAACTGGACAGAGCAAGAATTCATTCAACGATTTAGAAAAGGAAAAATAATTAAGGAAAGTATGATGCCTTGGGGTCAGTTTTTGAATTTATCAGACTTAGAACTCAAAGCAATTTATCGTTATCTTCAATCAATTCCACCAGTTCTAAATAATACTGGACCTGTTTTGATTTCTGCAAAGTAAAGTTTACTTTTATTGAATGATTAGCAGAGACGAAGTAAGGAAGTGGGCGCTTTCCTTTGAGGGAACTTCAGAAGAACCTCATTTTGATAAAATATCATTTCGAGTGAAAGGGAAAATATTTGTAACGTTGAATCTTGAACACGATCGTGCATGTGTTCGATTATCTTCAATTGATCAGAATGTATTTTGTGCTTATAAAGAAGATGTGATATATCCTGTCCCAAATGCTTGGGGAAAGAGTGGGTGGACTTTAATCAATTTGAAGAAAGTTAGAAAGGATATGTTCAAAGATGCGTTAACAAGTGCGTATTGTTTTGTAGCTCCTGTTAAGATGGCTGCTAAATATTTAGAAATGTAATTCCTTTTCTTGGAATAATTTATGCGAATGTGAATCCTAATTAGTACATTTGTATTTGAAATTATATCTACTGAAACAATGAAAAAAATTATCACTTTATCTTTAATGATGTGTTTGGTGTTAACCGCTTATTCTCAAACCAAGAAAGCTGCACCCAAGAAAGCTACACCCACAAAAACGGCTCCCTCAAAAGCGGATCCAGCAAATGATGATCCTGCAGGGAAAATGGCTGATTCGCCTAGTCAAGTAAATCAAGATGAAATAAATGCTAAGATGGTGGCGGCGATGACTCCTGGTGTAGAGCATAGTATATTGGCAAGTCAAGTAGGTGATTGGACTGAAGAAATTACAATTTGGACGCATGAAGGAGCGGAGCCTTTTACGAATCAAGCAAAAGTTAAAGTTGAAATGATTTTAGGTGGGCGATATCAACATTCTTCACATAATGGAGAATTTATGGGAATGCCTTTTGAAGGTGTTGGCATAACTGGATTTGATAATGTTTCTAAAAAATATTATTCTACCTGGATTGATAATATGAGCACAGGTGTAATGTTTAGCTCTGGAACGATGGATCTTAAAACAAAAGCTATTCAGTTTAATGGTGAACAACCGGATCCTATTTCTGGGAAAACAATTAAAATTCGTGAAGTCTTGACTCATGTAAGTGATAGTGAAATGCACTTGGAGATGTATTCAACTCCTATTGGCCGTAAAGAATTTATGAGTATGCAAATTATTATGAAAAGATAGAAGATTCATTCATATTTTAGGACAGCATAAAAACGATTTGTTTTTATGCTGTCTTTGTGAAATAGTATATTGATTTTTTAGTTCACATTTTTTTATATAGACTTCAACCAACTCCGTATGAAGAGTAATAAACCAGCACTCAGTTTTATTTTTGTCACCATGCTGGTGGATATTATTGGACTGGGAATTATTTTACCAGTATTGCCAGCACTCATTCAAGAATTAACAGGTGGTACCGTTAGCGACGCCTCCAAGTATGGTGGCTGGATGATGTTTGCGTATGCTATCATGCAGTTTTTGTTTTCACCCATCTTAGGGGGCTTAAGTGATCGCTTTGGAAGAAGACCTATCTTATTAATTTCTCTTTTTGGTTTTGGATTGGATTATCTATTTCTTGCTTTCGCTCCAACCATTGGATGGTTATTTGTAGGCAGACTTTTAGCAGGAATATGTGGCGCAAGCATCACCACAGCTACTGCTTATATTGCAGACATTAGTACTCCCGAAAAACGTGCGCAAAATTTTGGAATTGTGGGTATGGCATTCGGAATAGGATTTATTGTGGGTCCCGTGCTCGGTGGCCTTTTGGGAGAGTTTGGTTCTCGTATTCCTTTCTTCGCAGCAGCAGGATTGACGTTTTTAAATTGGGTGTATGGTTATTTTGTTTTGCCCGAATCATTAAGCGTAGAGAACAGAAGAAAATTCGATTGGAAAAGAGCCAATCCCATCGGTTCATTAAAACATTTAGGACGCTATCCTGTAATTTTAGGATTGGTAGCTTCTTTGGTATTAGTTTATATCGCAGCACATGCAGTGCAAAGTACTTGGACATTTTTTACCATAGAGCGATTTAGTTGGAGCAAAGCTATGGTGGGCTATTCGTTAGGTATGGCTGGACTATGTGTTGCTATTGTTCAAGGTGGTTTAATTCGAATTATAAATCCTCGTCTCGGTCCTAACCGCTCCGTATACGTAGGAATGATGATGTACACGGTCGGTTTATCATTGTTTGCATTTAGCAATCAAGGATGGATGATGTTTGTTTTCTTGATCCCCTATTGCTTAGGTGGAATAGCTGGCCCCTCTTTGCAAGGAATTATTTCTAACCAAGTGCCCGCAAATGAACAAGGAGAATTGCAAGGCGCACTCACCAGCTTAATCAGCGTGACCTCTATTATAGGACCACCCTTAATGACGAATCTATTTGCTTTTTTTACAAGGAAAAATGGTGTCATCTATTTTCCGGGAGCAGCATTTATGATGGGCGCAATCTTAGTTTCTATCAGTGGATTTCTAGCATGGAGAACTTTATCAGGAAGATTTATGAAGCAGCAAAGTGAAAAATGAAGACGATCTTAATATATAAGCGATTAATTTATTTTGTTTTCCTATCGATGATAATCGGATCAGTAAATGCACAATCTGTTTTTAAGATGCCTGCTTTTTACGGAAAAACCATCGATAACAAAACCATCGATAGTACGTACTTCAAAAACAAAATTACGTTCATTAGCTTTTTCTATATCGGATGTGGACCCTGCATGAAGGAGATACCTGTACTCAATAAAATAAACGATCATTTTAAAGGTACCAAGTTTCAACTATTAGCCATTGCACCACATACGCCATCTCAATTAATTTTATTCAATAGCATTGATTCTGTTTCTGGAAATGCCATAGCAAAACGGTATCGTACGGAATCCATACGTTATCCCATCCTTCCCGAATGTCCAGAGGATGGGAGCACTGGGATGAGTCCAAAATGCTATACGATCTCTTCTAAATTTGGTGTGAATTCGTATCCAACTTCTGTCATTATCAATGAAAAGAATGAAATATTAATGACCACCGAAGGCTTTCCTATGCGTCAAAATGACGAAGAAACACTGCAAGAGATGATTAAAATGATTGAGGGATATTTAAAGTAAACCTCTCTTTGTTATTATTGGTCGATGATTTTATACTTCCTGTCGGTTGATGATTTTTTGTATGCCTCAAAATATTAATTTAGCCCTGAATCCTTTCTTTGTTTTGTGTAGTTGCTTTTGAAATGAAATTAACACATCTTTAAAAGGGAAACGATAAAGTGAATTGTAAACTATTAATCGATTAATATATTAAAATCATGTTTAAAAGAATTATTGTATTAGCACTACTGTTGTTGATGGCTTCGCCATCCTTCTCGCAAAAGAAAAATTCAGGAACAGTAGCTTCGAAAGATACCGTTTTTAATTCAGGTGTCCTCAGCGGATTTACGTTTCGCTCTATCGGTCCTGCGGTTACAAGCGGACGTGTCTCTGACATAGAAGTGAATCCTAATAATATCAATGAGTATTATGTGGCCGCTGCCTCGGGAGGTGTATGGAAAACGGTGAATGCAGGAATTACCTACTCGCCTGTTTTTGAAAAGGAAGGATCTTACTCGATAGGCTGTGTAACCATCGACCCAAATAATACAAATATAGTTTGGGTAGGAACAGGTGAAAATAATAATCAACGAAGCGTCGCTTATGGAGATGGTGTTTATAAATCAGAAGACGGCGGAAAGAGTTGGAAGAATATGGGATTGAAAAATTCAGAACATACCGGAATGATTGTAGTCGATCCATCCAATTCAGACGTGGTATATGTTGCCGCTTACGGACCTTTGTGGAGTGCAGGTGGCGATCGTGGAATTTATAAAACGACAGATGGTGGTAAAACATGGAAGAATATTTTATCGGTGAGCGAACATACAGGCTGCAATGAAATTCACATGGATCCAAGAAATAGTAATGTCTTGTATGCAACAGCGCATCAACGACGTCGTCAAGGATTCACTTACATCAGTGGCGGACCAGAATCAGGAATCTATAAAAGCACCGATGCAGGTGTAACTTGGAATAAAATAAATAAAGGCTTACCTGAAGTTGATTTAGGAAGAATTGGAATGGGAGTGTCGCCAGTGAATCCCGATGTGCTATATTGTATGGTAGAAGCAAGTGATAAAAAAGGCGGTACGTATCGCTCTACCGATCGCGGCGCAAGTTGGGAACGACGTGGTGATCTAAATACAAGTGGAAATTACTACGTTGAAATATTTTGTGATCCGAAAGATGTCGATAAACTTTTCTCGATGGATTTTTTCATCACCGTTTCTACCGATGGTGGTAAAACTTTTAAAACTTTGGGAGAAAAATATAAGCACGTCGATAATCACGCTCTTTGGATTAATCCAAAAAACACTAACCATCTGTTAGCAGGTTGTGATGGTGGACTGTACGAGACATTTGATTATGCTGCAAATTGGGAATTCAAATCTAATTTACCCATTACTCAATTTTATAAAGTGGCAGTCGATAATGATTTGCCTTTCTATAACGTTTACGGAGGTACGCAAGATAATAATACATTGGGTGGTCCTTCCAGAACTAAAAGCGCCAACGGCATTCATAATATGGATTGGGTGATCACCACCGGTGGAGATGGATTTGAAACCGTAGTAGATCCCAAAGATCCCAATATCGTTTATTCTGAATCACAATACGGGGGTCTGGTGCGTTACGATAAGAAAAGTGGTGAAGCCCTCGATATAAAACCGGTGGAAGGTGAAGGTGAACTGGGCTTAAGATGGAATTGGGATGCGCCAATCATCATTTCAAAACATACAAATACGCGTCTCTATTTTGGAGCCAATAAATTATTCCGTTCCGATGATCGTGGTGAAAATTGGGTTGCAATAAGCGGTGATTTGTCGCGCCAAATTGATCGCAATAAATTACCGGTGATGGGAAAGGTGTGGAGCATGGATGCAGTTGCAAAAAATCAGTCGACAGATATTTACGGACAACTCGTTTCCATTGCAGAATCACCTTTTGATGAGAATCATTTGGTAGTTGGTACGGATGATGGACTCATTCATGTTACAACCGACGGAGGAAAAAATTGGACTAAGATTGAATCTTTCCCCGGCGTTCCAGATCGTACTTATGTGAATCAAATAGTAGCATCGCGTCACGATAAAAATGTATTCTATGCAACGTTTAATCATCATCGATATGGTGATTTCAAACCGTATCTATTTAAAAGTGTTGATGGTGGACGAACTTGGTCATCCATCTCGAATAACTTGCCGGAAAGAGGAAGCACTTATTGCATAGTTGAAGATCCTATTAGCAAAAATTTACTTTTTGTAGGAACAGAATTTGGGGTTTATTGCAGTATTAATGGCGGTAATCGTTGGGTGCAGATGAAAGGCGGACTTCCAACCGTTGCAGTTCGTGATATTGAAATTCAAGAGCGTGAAAGTGATTTGGTGCTTGCTACTTTCGGAAGAGGATTTTATATTTTAGATGACTATTCTCCCTTGAGAAAAATGAAAATAGAAGATTTAGATCTTTCGGCATTAATTTATCCCATTAAAGAAAGTGTTCAGTTTATAGAATATCAAGAGCATGGATTTCCGTTGAAAGGTTTTTTAGGTGAAAGCTTTTATGCTTGTGAGAATCCGAAGCAAGGAACTGTATTTACTTATTATCTAAAAGATGATATTAAAACCATCAAAGAGAAAAGACAAGAAATCGAAAAGGAAAAAATTAAAAAAGGCGAGCCGGTTTATTATCCCTCAGCCGACTCCATTCGATTAGAAGATAATCAAGCAGATCCTTATTTAATTTTTACAATTAAGAATGCTAACGGTACGCCAGTACGAAATATAAAGACAGCACCTAAGAAGGGATTAAAACGTCTCACTTGGGATCTGCGATATGCTGCCATGAACCCCATTAATTTTTACAAACCTGATCCCAACAATCCGTGGGATCAAAATCCTGAAGGCGCATTGGCTATGCCTGGAAATTATAGCGTCACACTTAGCAAGGTGGAGGATGGAATCACCACTGAATTAGTACCCTCTCAGCCATTCTCAATAAGAAGTTTAAACTTAAATACGTTTACGGCTCCTGATAAAAAAGCGTATGATGATTTCTGTAAAGAGGTTTCTGAAATGCGTAGAGTATTGGGAGGAACCAATGAATATAGAAATGAAATTAATAATCAATTGAAGTTCATTAAACAAGCTTTGCTAGAAACGCCAAGCACAACTCCAGCTCTTGTGAAAAGCTTGCATGATATTCAAGTTCGAATGAATGCAGTTAATCTAAAACTATTTGGAGATGGGTCCATGGCTAAACGCGAATTCGAAACAGCTTCTTCTATTAACGACCGAGTAGGAACGATCGAATATGGAATGTGGAATACGACAACTGCCCCCACAGGCTCTTATCGTAAATCATTAGCCATTGCTCAAAAGGAATTAAACCAGGTGATTGCTGATTTAAAATCCATCGGTGATGATATGAAGAGTATTGAAAGTACACTTGATCAAATAAAAGCTCCTTATACTCCAGGAAGAACGCCGTTCGGAAAGTAAGAAGAATAAATTGGTCTATACAAGATTTTGTAGTTAGTTTACGAATCAGAATTCTGTTAAATAGGGGTGCATTTCAATGCGCCCCTATTTAATTTTAGCCCCTAAAAATTGCCCGCCTTCCATA
>JANOAX010000102.1:0-2450 GCA_031411335.1 Bacteroidota bacterium | reverse complement strand
TGAAGCGTTAAATAAATATTTTGGGTATGACCAGTTTAAAGGTGCACAAGAAGAAGTAATTCGGAATGTACTTGCGCGCAAAAACACTTTTGTGATTATGCCCACAGGCGGTGGAAAATCGATGTGCTATCAGTTACCTGCTTTAATGAGCGAGGGGACTGCCATCATTATATCTCCTTTAATTGCCTTGATGAAAAATCAGGTGGATGCCATTCGCGGATTTAATACCGATGATGGTGTTGCTCATTTTTTAAATTCATCATTGAATAAAGCAGAAATTACACGTGTAAAACAAGATATTACTAATGGTAATACGAAGTTGTTATATGTGGCTCCTGAATCATTAACCAAAGAAGAGAATATTAAATTTTTAAAAGAAGTAAATATTTCATTCTTCGCTATTGATGAAGCACATTGTATTTCGGAGTGGGGACATGATTTCCGACCAGAGTATCGTCGCCTTCGTTCGATTATCGAGCAAATTGGCGAAGTGCCCATCATCGCACTAACGGCTACTGCTACCGAAAAAGTGCAAGCGGATATTCAAAAAAATTTAGGAATGATGGATGCGCAAGTTTTTAAAGCGTCCTTTAATCGTCCAAATTTATATTACGAAATACGTCCGAAGGTTAACGTATTAAAAGAAATTATAAAGTTTGTAAAGCAACATACTGGTAAATCAGGAATCATCTATTGCTTAAGTCGTAAAAAGGTAGAAGAGGTTGCACAAACATTAACGGTGAATGGAATTAAAGCACTTCCATATCATGCAGGATTAGATGCTGGTACTCGAGCTTCTACGCAAGATAAATTTTTAATGGAAGAGATGGATGTGATCGTAGCTACTATTGCATTCGGAATGGGAATTGATAAACCCGATGTTCGTTTTGTAATTCATCATGATATTCCAAAAAGTTTAGAAGGATATTACCAAGAAACGGGTCGTGCAGGACGAGATGGTCGCGAAGGTAGATGTGTTACTTTTTACAGTTACAAAGACATTGAAAAGCTAGAAAAATTCATGAAAGGCAAGCCTGTTGCGGAGCAAGAAATTGGGAAGCAACTTTTATCGGAAACGGTAGGTTATGCTGAAACTTCAGTTTGCAGAAGAAGAGTTTTATTAAATTATTTTGGCGAGAAATACGAAAGTGATAATTGCAATAGTTGTGATAATTGCTTGCATCCAAAACCATTGATTGAAGCACAAGATGAAATGTCTTTGTTGCTCGAGACGATTTTAGCGGTAAAAGAAAAACACCAAGCAGAACATATTGTAAATATTCTCATCGGACAACTTGATCAACAAGTAAAAAATTACAAGCATAATGCTTTAGAAGTTTTTGCAGAAGGTGTTGAACAAGGCGAACGTTTTTGGACAACCTTAATTCGTCAATCGATCCTAGCTGGTTTACTCACGAAGGATATTGATAATTACGGTTTATTGAAAGTGAGTGAAGAAGGACATTCCTTTTTGAAAAATCCAACTTCATTTAAAATTGCCATCGACTCGAAATTTGAAGATGCCGATGCTGATGAAGATGATGAAGCAGGTGCGGGTGGCGGCGGTGCTGCGGATGAGCAACTTTTTGAAATGCTTAAAACATTACGTAAGAATGTTGCAAAACAAAAAAATCTTCCTCCATTTGTAGTCTTCCAAGATCCTTCTTTAGAGGAGATGGCCACGAATTATCCGATCACGATTGATGAACTAAAAAACATCACGGGTGTAGGAAATGGAAAAGCGACGAAGTACGGAAAGCCCTTTATCGATCTCATCAAAAAGTATGTTGAGGAGAATGAGATTGAGCGTCCCGATGATATGGTGGTGAAGAGTGTCGTTAACAAAAGCGGATTGAAAGTGCATATCATTCAAAACATCGACAGAAGAATTTCTTTAGATGACATGGCGAAATCGAAAGGGTTGAAGCTAGAAGATATCATTGGTGAAATTGAAAGTATTGTTGCTTCCGGAACACGTGTAGATATTCAGTATTACATCAACGAGGTGATTGATGAAGAACGTCAAGAAGAAGTATTTGATTATTTCCGTACTGCAGAAAATGATACCATAGAAGCTGCCATCAATGAGATGGGAGAAAATGAATATACGGTAGATGAAATTCGGTTGATACGGATTAAGTTTATGTCGGAGGTAGCTAACTAGGATACGAAAAAGGTTACGAATTACGAATCGATACGAATGTACGAATTACGAATTATGCGAATCCGCTAATTCGCTGATTTACTCTTGGAATATTTTGCTGAAAAAAGTATTTCTTTTCACTTTAACTTTTGTGTTCCGCTTAGTCGGTTGAGGGTAGAAATTCACCCGTGAAATTGAGTACTTCGTATACACTTCACGGCGCAGCAATTCACCAACTCACCAATCTACCAATTTGCCCCAGAAGTACAGTGCGTTGCACAGACTTCTGGGCGCTGCAATTCAAAAA
>JANOAX010000101.1:0-34248 GCA_031411335.1 Bacteroidota bacterium | reverse complement strand
AATTGAAATTAATCCATTAAATTTTAGATCACGTCGTCGTAGAGGCTGGTCATACCAGTCTCTACGACGACGTGATATTTATAGTGAGAGTAATTTAGTTGAGACAAGGCATGCCTTGTCTCAACTAGGTCATTTGCAAATAAATTGAGATCCCTCAAGATGGTTTAATTATTCAGTAAGCCAGAATTAATACTTCTGAATTGAAAAGCGATCTCCTGATGAAATCGAGTATTGATTCTAATTAGAATTGAAATGAGGAATTAGAAAAGTACGAGGATAAAAAATTAATTACGAATAATCTTTACTTGGGTAGCAGCCGGACCTTTTGGTCCCATCATTATTTCAAAAGTCACTAGATTATTTTCTTTGATGGCCTCTAACAAATTGTTAGCATGAACAAAAATACTTTCTTGTGATTCACTGTCTTTAATAAAACCAAAACCTTTTGCATCATTGTAAAAACTAACTACTCCTTTGCGAATAGGATCATCTGATAGGGTATCATCACGCTTTGGAATTCCTATTGTGATCGATTCTGCTGAGACAACTGTTTTCTTGGTAGGATCGGGAGGGGTAGAAGTAAGCATTCCGTTTTCATCCACATAAGCCATCATATCTTCCAGACTACTTGACTTAGGATTGTCTTTCTTCGCTTCTTTTTTCTGCGCTTTCTCCTTCCGCTTCTTATCTTTTTTACTTCTTACTTCCTTCTTATTAAAGGATTCTTGTGATCTACCCATTTTTATTTTTAGAAATTGTGTTTTATGTTTCTACTAACAAAAAAGCCTATCACTTGTGACAGGCTTTTTCTTACAAGAAAGTTAAATTGTAAATATTAAACTACCTTTACATTTACCGCATTCAAGCCTTTTTTGCCTTCTTTCAAATCGAATTCAACTGCATCGCCTTCTCTGATCTCGTCGATCAATCCAGAAATGTGTACAAAGTGTTCTTTGTTGTTGCCTTCTTCGCAGATGAAACCAAAGCCTTTAGCTTCATTGAAGAATTTTACTGTTCCTTTACTCATGTTAATTAATTTTTGTTTTAAATATAGGTGGCAAAGTTAAGTATTAAATCAGTGCAATGGTAAAATATCTTTGTTTTCAACGTTTTTTTAAGAAATACTTTCTCTTTCAAGCTTCGATTTTGGCAGATTGTTGAATTCCTACGCAAAGAAAGTGGGTTAAACAGAAGAAGGATAAAGTCAACGTTGTATTTATAAAGTACATTTAATCAGGAGTTTATATATTGAGATTTGTAATCTTCAAAGCTTTTGAGGATCGAATTTTTCCAAATCTATTTTTCGGAACCATCTTAAATCTCTTCTGAAAATAATTGTTAATAACGTTGAAAAACGATGATAATAAATGGACTTTTCGACCAAAAGGTTAAACAAGAGAAGAAATGAAGAGTAATTGAATAAGGACAATTGCGATTCTAAGGAAGAAAAAGACTTGTTTTCTTTATCCAGCCTTCGTTTTTTGATGTTGATTCGAAATGAATAAAACACCAGTCTTCTTTAATAGCATCTACAAAAACAACAATCGGCTTTTTGATTTTTTGGATTACCGTTTTTTGGTCAGAGGGTTCATCATAAACGTTTGCATCCGAATGGTGGATATAACTTATCCACTTCCAGTTTCTTTTTTCCTCTAATTTAAATTCAATGACTTCATCTGCAGAATGTGAAACATTCCAGCAACCGCCATGTTCTTGTTCGAGTTTCATTTCGAATGTTTGTGCATTCTTAATATTGATAGTACCAAAAATGGTATCTGCTTTTTCTTCGAACGGATAATAACTTTTAATAGTAACCATACTATCGGTGACGTGTCCCACAAAATAAAAAACACAAGAGAACATGGGTTGTTGTGTTTGCTCATCGAAACCTGCTTGACCTTCAAAATATCCAGTGATGGTTTGATGTGTTGAATCAAAAGCAATAGTTAACCCATTGGAATAAACTCCTGATGTTAATTGTGCACAGCTTTTAGAAAAAGGCCATAGTGTTAAAGTTAAAAAGAGATAAAGAAAAATCGTATTACTTTTCATAAGGTGAATAAATATAGTATTAGAATTTAAAATGTTGTTAAATAGTAGACAAATTTTTATATTCAAAATTACACAAAGTTCCTTTTAATCGGAAACCAACTGTTTCTTCTAGATGTAGTCAAATGTATGCGTACTTTTCGAGGGTTTTAAAAATATTCTGACGTGTTGCTATCTATTGCATTAATTGTCTTTAAAGTCAGAGTCAATGTTGGTGTTAGATGATTTGTTTCTAAAGATTTCAATAAAATAGCCAATTTGTAAAAAGTCTCTACCTGTTTCATCGTTTATTTTATAGTCGAATTGATGTAAATAACCAATTTGCAGACTTGTTGCCTTTGATGGTTTATAATTAAATGCTACCAACATTCTATTTCTTTCAAAGTAAGGTTCATTGTTGGTGAAAAATATTTCATTCCCTGCACTAATTTGAAAAGGTTTGTAATCATTTTTATTTTTTCCAAATGAATAGGACACACCAAGCCTATATCTAAACCTATTGCGGTAGCCATTGCTTGTAAATCGTAATTCTGCTCGATAACGTTGTTCAATTTTAAACTTACCAACGGATTGATATAAAATTATCTGAGGCCAAAGTCTAAATTCATCATTATTTTTAGGTACAACAAAATCTCCACCTTTTTTATACGTTTGGTAGCTACCAGCACCTATGGCAAGCAGTAAATTTTTTTGAACTTTATAATTAATCCCGCCCTTATATTCATAATAATGAAAATTACTATAAAATTTTAATGAACGAAGTTGCGCTTCACCAAAAACACTCCATTTTTCATTAGGGTTATATTTTAAATTAAGAATGTTCCAGCTACCCAAGTCAAAAGTTTGTGCAGATACATTATTCATAGTAAAATATAATGTAAGTAACGTTATAAATAGTATTCTCATTTAGTTGGGATGGTTGGGATTTCTTTGGGCTCTGAAACAGAAAATGATTTATCGAAAAAATGAGAATTAGGGATGGTAATTATTTCATTATTGTCTGTTTTTAGGTGAACAAAAAAGGAATTCAATTCTATTATTGTTCCTTCATAATGATAGTCTTTGTGTAATACTTTTATGGAGTCTCCTAATTTTATTGGATGATTAAAGAATATCAAAATGCTTGAAGTAATATTGGAGAGCAATGACCATTGAGCAAAAAAAGCAATTCCTACTGCTGTTAAAATTGAACTTGCAAAAAGTGCAATTTCATTTTGTTTAAATCCCCAAACACCTGTTAGTAGGATGATCGCTGTTAAAGTTGAAAATAGCTGCACGGCTCTAATAGCCATTTTTCTCCGGCCTCTTTCTAACCTAGTTTTTTTGAGAAAATTATTAATGATGGTTTTAAATACAAAATACAGTATAATGTATAAAATTAAGATTATAAAGGTTTCAATAATTTGAATTTTATATGTTTCCATTGATTATTGATTGATTGTTTTATTTTCTCTATTTATTCCAATAAGGTTAATGCTTTCGTAAAGTAACGTAGCATTTACCAGCAAGCGGTCAAGTTCTTGTTCAAAAAATTGTTCGGTGTAAATATTCCAGGTTTTTGGGTGGTACAAAAGTTCTTTAAAGCTGTTGGAGAGTGTGGCAATGTATTCCTTTTTTTGAGCTGCATCATTAATAAATATTGGTGGATATAGATTATACATTAGCATCCAGTTTTTTGCAATTCTTGTTACACGTCCATTTCCATCAGCAAAAGGGTGAATTCTAATTAATTCATGATGGAAATAAATAGCCCTAATTATTGGGTTTGAAATAATTTGCATACGATAGAATAACTCCCCAACTAGTATAGGCACTTCTTTTGGATCTGGGCTGATGTGCATCCCTATTTGAACAAGAGAATGACGATAGTGATTAGGATGAATTGCATTTGTTTCTGGAGAGATCAATCGGAGAAGTTGAAATAGTTGTATTTCTTTTTCAAAGTTCTTATTTGAATTTATTTCTTCAACCACAAAATCAAGGGATACTTTTAAGTTTGCTAAATACTCCTTAGCTTCTTCTTCATCTTGAGCTTCCATTTGTGCGTTTTTAATCCCAACAAGCTCCTTCAAATTGTGCATGCCTGTCAAATAAGTATCCAAAAGATCATCATCTAAATGATGTCTACTGTATATAATAAGTCTGTAAATTGACTTCGTTATGTTGTCAATTTGATTTAGTTTTTTTTGATTTATTTCAATTAATTCTATGGGTAATAAATCCATGGGTGTATTTGTCTTATTTCTTTATACTTAAATCAAAAAAATTGAATCTGTTTTAAATCCTATTTGTTCTTGCTGTTGCACATAACTGGGTTGATTAGTCGAAGTCAATCTGAGCAGTATTGTATTTTCATTTTACATAATGTTTGCCGTTTTTAAATCAGGGTTTATCGTTTCAAGTTTATTTTAGTGTGTTAACGCCATGTTGCGCTTGCCAGTTTGAATTCAGCGATTGCGAATTGGTATTTAACTTGGAGTTCAATTAATTTTATAGCCGATTGAACATAGGTTGCTTCTCTATTGTTAATTAAAAATATAGAGCTTTCTCCCATAAAAAACTTTTGTTTTTCTGCTTCCAGTAATTTAAAATAATTTGAAACTGCTGAATTGAACAGTTTAATTTGTTGTTCTAATGCGATCAGCTCATTGTGGTAACTTTTTATTTTATTTGATAATTCTAGCCATTTGATCTCCACCTCTAGATTGGTTTCTTGTATTTTTAGTTTTGTGATATTCAATCGGCCTCTACTTTCTCGCAAAAAAATTGGAATGTGAAAATCAATTCCCCATGTATAATTGTTTGCGGAAAAACCACTAAAGGCATCAAAATTACCTTCAGTGGGCTCTGTCAGCATATTGTACTTTAAGTTTAAAATGGGCTTTAATTGCTCGGCATTCCATCGCCTTTCTATCTCCAATTGTTGCAACTTTAAATCGTACCCTAGTAATTGAGGATGATTTAATTTTAAATCATTCAAAATGGATTTTAGCGTGTCTTTTGAAATTTCTTGGGGTGTAAATAGTTTATCAATTGATGGTGGAGTTAATTGATCGGTTATTTCAAGAGGAGTATTTTCTTCAAACCATAAATAATTAGATAATTCTAAAGTGGCATTTTGGTAATTTAATTGTGCTTGATTTAAGCTCATCTCACGCACCTGCACCAGGATATATGCTTCCAACGTATCAATCGCTGGTATATCGCCTCCAACAAAGCTCTGTACAACCCCCAAGAATCGATCATTTGCTAAGGTCAAGGCGTTTTGATACAATTGCATTTGGTTAAAATGATTTACCCAGTCTATGTATTTTATTGTAGCCTCATAAAAAAGTGAATTTAAAATCATCTCCTGCTCAAAGAAGGTTGACTTAGCATATAATTCCGCATGTTTGATTGAGGCTCTTCGTTTATCAATAAAAAGTCCTTGTCCAATGGGCACGGAGACACCAGCATAGATTAAACCATTTGCAGCAGTTTTATTTTCAGGGTTTAAATTTACACCTTGATTTTGGTCATAGCCAGCGGTAAAGTCCACTGCATACCACGTAGGTACTCGTAATCCTCCCGAAAATAGACTGTAATATTCTTGATTGTTAAATTGTTTTTGATCTAGATTTGAGAATAGAGACGGGTCTAATTGTCCTTTGGATTTTCTAACTTCATTCTCTCCTTTCTTAATTAATATTGACGCTTGTTTGCTAATCGGATGAAAGTTTTCTAAGTACCAAAATAAATCTTCCTTTGAAAATGTTTTTATGCTGTCCTGAGCATAAGACAATTTACACAAAGACAGGATCAATGTAAGTGTTAAAAGTTTTCTTTTCATCCTTTATCTTTCTGTTCTATTTTTTGCTCTTCGCTTTTATAATAATCGGGTGGAAAGCCACTTATTTGTCGCCATATTTCATACCAGATAGGCACGTCTTTTAACAGTGCCATACCAAATGCTCCGGCACTCGGACGAAGTTCTTTTGGCCATGGATAATCCTTCTCGTCAGCTATTATCAATATCCTATATTTACCATTACTACTCACAAAATTATCAACTGCGACCACTTTTCCTCCATAGGTACCATACGAAGAATTAGGCCATCCGGAAAAAACTATGTTAGGCCAACCGTCAAAAATTATTCGAACATGCTGCCCCTTTTCTATGAGCGGAATGTTGAGTGGTTGAACGTATAATTCAACTGCCAATTTATAATTGGATGGCATAATACTGATTAAATCTTCTCCTTCTTTCACCGTTTCACCAATGCCTGTTCTAATGGCTTTTGTAATGTAACAATCTTGTGGCGCTGTGATATAATACATTCCTGTTCGAACCGAATAATTCATTAATTGAGTTTGCATTTTAGCAACATCTCCTTCAGCATGATACATATCTGAAAGAGATGCGTACTTGTCGGATTCAACTTTTGCAAGTTTTTCACTGTATTGATTTTTTATTGACGTGCGTTCAATTACAGCGTTTAAGTATTCATTTCGGCCTATTAATAATTTATTTTCCGCACTAACAATTTTTGCTAATGCATCTTGCAATTTTTGTTTTCGTTGTTCTAGATCTGTCAGTGATTTCAAACCGTCTTTGTACAATTTTTCCATTCTATTTAGTTGCTCCTTGGCAATTGAATACTCGGTTTCTGAAGCTTTTAAATTAATACTGTCCGATTCGATTTTTAATTTCGCTTGTTTAACATAGTTTTCCGTTTGTTCAATTTTAAGTTGTTGCGTTTTGTATAAAGCATCAATTTGGGCATCTAAAGATTTTACTTTTTCCATATAGGATGCAACCGATTGCTCCTTTGCTAATATTTGTTTTCCGGCTCTAGGAACAATTTCGGGGTCCATGTATTCGCTTTTCAACTCAGAGAGATAAAGTATAGTGTCTCCTTTTTTTACAAAATCTCCCTCATTAACAAACCATTTTTCAATACGTCCGCCAATAACTGACTGAATAGTTTGCGGACGATGAGAGGGGTTTAATGCGGTTACGTTTCCTCTGCATTGAATATTTTGTGTCCAAGGAACAAACATAATAATCAGGAAAAAAATAAAGACCCCCGCTAGTATTCTAGTAAGTATTACCCTTGCTCGGAAATCTTTTAAAAGGGAGAAAGAGAAATATTTTTTAAATACTTCGTCGTTATCTGTTTCGGTTATATTAACTCTCTTCATCTTTATCATAAAATAATTTTTTACCCATTTCCTTTTCTTTTTCCGCTAATTCATAATAGGAGCCCTCTGCAATTATTTTTCCGTTTTCAAGGACAACAATCCTATCTAACATCTTTAAATAATCAGGGTTATTAGTTGTAATGAAAAGAGTCCATCCGCATTTTTTGTTAAAAAAATATTCCGTGATTTTGTTTCGCAACCCCGCTTCTAATAAACCAAAAGTGTCTTCTAAAAGAATTAATCTTGGATTTTCTGCTATACAACGAGCCAGAATAATTTTTAACTTGATGCTATTGGATAAGGTTTTACCTTCTGACAGGATAGTGGTTTCAATACCTTGCGAAAGGGATTGTATATAGGGCAACAAATCTAGAAGGTCACAAATTTTTATTACTTCTGACATTGATATCTCATCTTTACCCAAAGCAATGTTTTCATAAATGGAACCTTCGAAAAGAGTATTTTCATTAAGGTTATCTCCGATTATTCCTCGAAGCGCATCAGTATTTAGGTTGCGCATTGGAATATCGTTAAAGCTAAGAGATCCTGCATATTCATTGTAAAGGCCAGCTATAATTTTCAATAGGGTTGATTTCCCAGCGCCATTGTATCCAGCAATGCCAATTTTTTGACCTGACTCAACCACAAGCGTAATATCCTCTAATGTTTTATCCTTATTTTCAGGGAAAATAAATGACATATTTTTTATTTGCACGGATAAACCTGCATAATTATTATCCATTACAATTGCTCCTTGATCTTCTAATGAAATATCCGTCACCTCACCAATTTTTTCTAAAGATGTTAATACATCAAAGAAAGTTTCAAAACCGGTAATTAACTTTTCGACCGCAATAAGAATCATTAGAATAATAATTTCTGCTGCTATAAATTGGCCAATGTTCATTTGTTGGTTTATTACCAATAATCCACCAACAACTAAAAGTCCGGCAGCGATCAATGCCTTTATTCCAACCATGCAGACGTATTGCATAATTAATACTTTGAAATGATTTTTTCTGTTTTTAATCCACTCGGCAGTTATTTTGTCTGTTTTGTTTAGCGCTAAACTTGTAACACCTGCTAACTTAAAAGTTTTCATTGAACGTCCCAAGTCTTCAAGCCAATGAACAAGTTTATATTTAAATTTTGATTCACGGATACTGGTATCAAGTCCTAAAGGAAAAGTATACTTGATTACAAAGTATACTATGATGATAACAATTAGTGAAAAACTAATAAAGAAGGGATGATAAAACATCAGCAATATCAATCCTAAAAGAATTTGAATGATCGCTATCGAATAATCAAGGAGAATTTTTGAAACACCCTTTTGTACAATAATCGTATCAAAAAAACGATTGACCAATTCGGGAATAAAGGCTTTGTCAACAGCCTCTGTCTTGAATTTTGGAATGCGATTGGCAAAATCAAAAGCTGAATTTACAAAAATCTTTTGTTGAATATTCTCAGAAACTACTTTTTGCATAATCATTAATAAACCTGAAACAATAATTCCAGCTGTAACTAAAATTACAACAACAATCCATGAAGTTGATATTTGCGCTCCTTGAATAAGATTCACTATCGCCTGAATTCCAAGAGGAACGGATAGGGAGATTAAGGCGCTGAAAAATCCATATATGTATATACTATTTACTTCATGTCGGTATTTATGGAGCAGTTGCCAAAAACGTTTAATGGGAGATGTTATTTGAGTTTTTGTCATTTTTATGATTTTTATTTGCAGCTCTTTCCCTCCTTTTGATTTTGGCTAAACCAAAGTTTTCATCAAGAACTCTCTCTGTAAATATTTTGTTTTAATTTAATCTATCTTGATTAGGTTCGACTTCTAATTATGCGCCCTTGCTTTCAATATCTACCCAAACTCAGCAGAACGGCCATATAGATTAAGACTTTACTTGCTATAAAATCGTGTTGAATCCTTTAAATAAATACTCCATTAGAATGTGGTTTACCTTTCGAAGGCAAAGATAGTAATAGTATCTAAATAAATAGTAATACTATCATAAATAATATGCTTCCTCTTATTGCAAATTGACAAACATTATTGATAATAAATAAGTTAAGCTTTATCTACGAAAACCAAAAGAATCGGAATTTGGACAAAAAATTATTGATATCAGTTTCTAATTCCTAAAATTGGATATAAAGCTTTTACTTTTAAGAAAATTGCCGTCAGACTTTAGGCTATGGCCATACTAATGAGATTCCACCAATAACGTTAGTTCAATGAAGAGGAAGTAAAATCGCCGAGAAATGCAGAAACGAGAACGTCGAATTTGTTTTCTTAAAATAGCGAACCTATTTTTGAAACAATATTTAATATTTAATGAAACGTTGCGTACTACTTTTGTTGTTTTCCTTCAACTCCACTATAACTTTTAATATTATCCTTCATCCGTTTTAGAAGAATCAGAAACGAGCGATAAAAGCTCATCCAATTCTGGTTGTGATAAATCTCTCCATTTGCCAATAGCCATATCCATTTTTATATTCATGATTCGGATCCTCTTTAGCTTGGTCACTTCAAATCCCAAATATTCACACATGCGTCTGATTTGTCGGTTGAGTCCTTGTGTTAAAATAATACGAAAAGTGAATCTTCCTGTTTGTTCTACAAAACATTTTTTGGTGACGGTGTCTAGGATCGGAACGCCACTCGACATTTTTTGAATGAAAGCATCCGTAATAGCTCTATCAACAGTAACTAAATATTCTTTCTCATGATTATTTTTAGAACGTAAAATTTTATTTACAATATCTCCATCGCTGGTGAGAAAGATGAGGCCTTCACTGGGTTTATCTAATCGGCCAATAGGAAATATTCGCTGTGGATGGGCGATGTAATCGATGATGTTGTCGCGCTCCGATTTTACATCCGTTGTACATACAATTCCTACGGGTTTGTTGAAAGCAATGTAAACATGTTTTTCTAAAGGAGCACTTACTAATTTACCATCGACTCTAATTTCATCACCTGCAATCATCTTCGTTCCCATCTCTGGAACTTTTCCATTGATGGTCACTCGACCTTGTTCAATCAACGTATCAGCGGCACGTCGTGAACAGAAACCAATTTCACTTAAGTATTTATTAATTCGGGTAGATGTTTTTTCAGACATACTTTTGATCCTATTTATTTATTGAAAAGGACGTTTTATAAAGAATACTTAACGATCGTTGACGACGGTTGTGCGTGTAAACGAATAGAGAAGAAGACAAGGAATATTTTTTTCATTCCCAAATATTATTTGAAGTCGGCTAAGTTTCGTTGTGTAATTTTTTGATGATGTTCGACATGTAAAATCATAAAATACATCATTTCTCTTAAAGTCACTTTTCCCAGTAGAGGATGTGGAAGGATGAATTCATCCAATTCATTTTCATCGAAATCATTAACGGAAGTGCATATTTTATTTAGGTTGTTTTGCACTTTAGCGAAGACAATGGGTTTGATGGAAACATTTATTTCTTTCGGCGTAAAAAATTTGGGTGGTGTACCGGTTCTATTCTCTAGCTTGTAATAATATTTTGTAACGAGTTCATCGTAACTTTTTGATGGTCTATTAGCGGTACCCAATAATTGTTTGATGGTCCATTTGGGAAATTTAAGAATGAGATGTACAGGCATCAGTGATCGGTAAATATGATCTGCTTGTTGTCCTGCAGTCCACTTTTCGTTTTGATAAGAATGCATAAATGCACGATCATCCAAAGATGTTAGATAATTAATAAACTCATGATGACTATCCTGTAATTTTGAAAGTATTTCTTGTTTGTTCATGAGTTTGATATTTTAATCAACCGCAAAGGATCATTACCTTTTTTGAATTGAAGATTTTTCCAATAGAAAAGCGCAATATTAATTCGTCGATAGCATTATCTTATTTCATTTTCGTTTTATGGAGTGCATTAAAAATTATTTTCCATTTTTATTCTCGAAATCTTTATGCTCGGCCAATTCACAATTCACTTGCCAATGAATTCCAAATTTGTCAGTGAACATTCCAAAGAAAGCGCCCCAAAAAGTTTTGTTTAGTGGCATGGTAACATTTCCTCCTTCAGAAAGTCCCATGAAGAGTCGAGTGGCTTCATCAACGGTTGCTGCATTTATCGAGAGAGAAATATTTGTGCCTGGGATATGTTTTGATCCAAAGGCAGCGGAAGTATCACTTCCAAACAAATGTGAATCGCCTCCAATAGGTAATGACACATGCATTATTTTATTTTTGTCCGCTTCCGGGACAGAGAATTCTGGGCTGTCTGGCATGTCTTTAAATTTTCCGACATATGTAAACTCTCCTCCGAAAACAGATTTGTAAAAATCAAATGCTTCTTCGCAATTACCATCGAAGGTTAAATAAGGATTAATAGTAGCCATTTTTTATTGATTATTATTTTATTGTTTTTTTCTGTAAATTCCAATAAACGCAACCGACATCAATGCATCTTTTTCATCAGCGATATCCCAACGTTGTGTTACGCTTCCATCTGTATTTAAGGTCCACGTAATTCTATTGCAATACATATTTCCTTTCGGATCTTTTTGAAATTTACTTCTTAAGATCATTTTATTCGCAGAGGGGTGACCTTTTAAAATTAGATTACCTCCTTGATTGTCTATCCACACTTGGTTCCAAGTAGAATCAGCCGAATCAAAATAATTGTAACTACTTCCAGTGCTTTCTTTTCCTCCTGTCCAGTGTTCGTTGATGATACAATTCTTTTCAATTTTCTCAACTCTATTCTCACCTATTTTATTTCCACTGGTATCAAAAACAATCCAATCCCCAACCCAAAAATCAAAAGCTTGATGATTTTCGGTACAACAAGCACAAGGCTTTTGGCCCATAAGCATCTGTGCACTTAAGATTAAGCAAATTGAAAATAAGATTTTTTTAAAGTTAAACATTCTGTTTCCCTTGAAATTCGAAGTTAACAAAATTATCGAGGCATTTTATCCGACTGCCATTTTTTTAATATGGCAATTTCTCGTTCTGTAAGAGCGGGTTTTTTACTTTTGAATGGCATATACCCTTCATGATCAATTGGCAACTGAACTCTACTCAAAATATCATCAATGTTTTTTGTAGTTGCCTCATAAGTGTCGAGATGTTTCTTCTTTCCGTTTTCAGGAAAATGACAAGGTGAACAACTAGCCATTATGATGGGAGCTACATCTTTTTCGTAAGTAAAAGCAGGATTAGCCACCGGTTCATTCGATGTTGATGAGCTTACTTTTTTGGAAGAAGAGCAATAGGAGAATGTGATAAGCGAAAGTAATGCAAGGAAATGAGGAATTTTGTTTTTCATTTTTCTTTCAGATGTAAGCATTGTATCCCTTGTTGCTCAGGGACTACAATATTTTGGAAAGACTAAAGTAGCAAATTGGGTGATCACTCCCAAACTAACCGTGCAAATGAAGGAAGACTAGTCTCCTCCGCCAATCCTTTTTTGTTCGGATTCGCTTCCCGTTGATCTTTGACGCAAATTTTTCATTTGCTTGTTTCCAAATCGCCAAGTGAAAGCAGCTCTGAATTGTCGACTTTCCCAATTTCCGCTCGCCTTACTAATAATTCCAGCATACGTATTAATGCTGCTCCATGGTGCGGTAAGAAAAATATCAGTTGCTGATATTTTCAGCGTAGCTTGATCGTTCAGCATTTTCTTTTGTAAACCAACATCTACTGATGCCGTTGGCTCTGTTTTATATGAGCCGCTCCAGACGCCTCCGCTATTATACCACCCCGAGAGTTCAAACGTGAATCCTTTGGGAAGTTTAAATGTGTTTTGAGCATAAACATTTACGGAAACAAAGGATGTGTTGATCGTTTTTCCTTCACCAAAATCAGCATCATACGCTTGGTTAATCACACTTCCATTAAAGTAAACTCCATACCACGGCGTAGGTTGTTGAGAGGAACTGATGTTAAAACTAATGACATCTTCCGTTGCTAAATTGCGAGGAGTTAAAAAACTTTTTCCTCCTGGAATGGTATCAGCAATTTGCGCGAAGAAATCTTCCGTGCGACTGTATCCAACGCTAATGGTCGTTGCGTATTTATAAGTATGTGATAATTCTATTTTATTCGAATATTGTGGATTCAAGAATGGATTTCCTTTACGAAAACTTAATTCATCTAATTTATTTTCAAATGGATTTAGCTCTTGATAATTGGGTCTATCAATTCGAGAACTATACACCAGTGATGTGGCATGGCTCTGATTCAGGTTAAATGTGATTCCGGCACTTGGAAAGAAATCGGTATAATCGCGCTTCACATTTTTATCTTCGGTACTCACTTCGCTTTTTAAATCCCCCTCACTTCGTGTGTTTTCCATTCTTACACCTGCTTGCAATTCGAAATTCTTCAAGGTGTATTGATAATTAGCATACAACGCGTTTACATTTTCTGTATACACAAAATGGTTGCTTCTCGTATTGTCGATGCTTTCCACACCATTTTCAATATTATAAAAATCAAAAGTGTTGTCTGTTTCTACCATGGCAATTTTAAATCCTAGCCCTAACTTACTTTTCTTAAATTTTTTAGAGAAGTCAGATTTAACTGAATATATGGTAATGGTCGTAGGCATGATTGATCGAAAGTAAGTTGACGACAAAGGCGTTTCCACATCTGGTAAAATGTATTCATTAGGAATATAATTATCGCGATCGCTATCGTAGAAACCGAAGTCGAAGTCGGTTGATAAATCATTCCCCATCGTATCGTTGTAATGGTGATTCAAATTCAAATTGATATTATTGTTTATGTTTTCTGAAGTTTGATTGGAGCGCAATACACTATCAATTTGATGCGTGGTGAAATTGCTGATGCTATTTCTGTTTTTTTGAATTACATCACCTGTGCTATAATTTCCATTCCCCATTAAACTAATGCTATGCTTTTTATTTACCGTGTAATCAATTCCCGCTTTGTAATTATGTGATACAAACTCGCGTGTAGAAAAGGAAGTTTGATCAAAAATGTAGGGACGTTGTTCTCGGTATAGGTAAAACTCATTGTATCTTTCTCCAAAGTTATTGCTGTAATTAGAATACACATTGAATTTTCGTGAGCGATGATTCAAAGAAATAGCGGTATTGTATTTGGGCAATTCACCAATAGCATAACCTACAGTTAGTGATCCATTGGTTCCATAGTTTTTATTTTTCTTTAAACGGATATTGATAATTCCAGCAGTTCCTTCGGCATCATACTTTGATGATGGATTTGAAATAAGTTCAATGGCTTCAACGTCGGTACTTTGAACACTTTTCAAATAATCGGCTAGTTCCGTTTCAGATAGTCGCGATGGTCGACCATCAATTTGTACCATCACACCACCTCTACCTTTCAACGCGATATTGTCGTTATTATCCACGACTACTCCTGGCGCTTTTTGTAAAAGTTCATACGCATTACTTCCCGTCGAATTAATACTATTTTCTACATTAAATACTGTCATGTCGGCTTTTACTTCAACGAGTGGTTTAATACCCGTTATCTCCGCACTTTTTAATTGAATGGATGATTCTGTTAATTTAATTGTAGGAACATTTTTAATTGTACTACCATCAAAAGAAAAACTTTCTCCATTCAACGTATTATATCCAATGAAACTAGCCTTGATAAAATAGGTTCCCGCTTTACTGTTTTCTAAAATGAAAGTACCGTTCACATCTGTAGCGGCTGCTTTTGACAAGGATGAATCTTTCACCAGTCGAAGTTCAGCTATTGCTCCAATGAGGCCTTCACCGTTACTGCCCGAGATTTTGCCCGTAATGTTTCCTGTTTGTCCAAAAACAGAAGCCGCAAAAATGCAAAGCATTAAAATTGAAAGTTTCAATTTTAGCAATTGATTCATCATGATTATTTTTTTACGAAAGTAGAGTTTTTGTCTCTGATATAGTATATTTATTTTATGTTTAACAATCGAAGCTTCTGTTTCATCGACGAAGTGCTTAATTCGATAGATGAACCAAAAATTACTTTTATTCTCATGGAGGAAATTTATAAAGTCTCAATATTCACTCTTCATAATGGGTTCAATTAAATCCCAAAGGTTGCCATACATATCTTTAAATACAAGAACAGTCCCCCAAAGTTCTGAAGTTTTTTCTCTGACTATTTCAATATTATTATTTAATAAATTTTGATAATCCCTTTCGATATCATCGGTATGTAAAAATAAAAACACTCTTCCTCCAGCTTGATTTCCGATTTGATTTTTTTGTTCTTCTGTGCTTGCTTTCGCCAATAGCAATGAAGCTCCAACGGATCCAGGAGGAGAAATGACGACCCATCTTTTTTCAGGACTCAGTAATGTATCTTCTTTTAAAGTAAAGTGCAATTGGTGGGTGTAATATTCTATGGCTTCATCATAATCACGCACGAGGAGAGCCATCAGGGCTAGTTGTTGTTTCATTTTGAAATTTTCAATGGAGAGCAAATCTAATAATTAGAAATGCGAATTGGGTATATCCAGCAAGACAATTGCTTTTAAAGAAATGAACTTATAGAACATATTGTTGAGTGATTTATATTCTACCAATGTGGATGAATGAAAATATGTCTTCTCGTTCGAATCAAGTTTCTTTTTTCACTCGTTTCGACTTTGATATCCTTTTATCTAGTTGCAGAGAATGTAGCACCCATAATGTGAGCACACTTAATTACATCTAACTAGTTGAATATAAAATCTTAACAAATTTATACGTTTATTTTTCAGATGTTTCCATTCCACTGTAAATAAGTAACCTTATAGTGTAAAAAGCGTTTAATTTGAAGTTTCAGTGTAATAAAATTCTAGCCTTCTATGAAAAGCATTTTAAAGATTAAGCCAACCATCAAACAAAAATTCAAATTACTTCCTATTCTAGGGGTCGTTGCCATAGGGGTTATCATAGCATTTACTGCTTTTTATCTTTCTATTCCTAAACCTTCCATTGCTGGAAGTTCTTATCAATATCCAGAAATGAGTTTTAATAATCCTGTTTTAATTAGTGGATTGGCTGGACAAATAAACGCTGTTTATAAATTTTCTAATGTTTCAACAGGAATAGATGCACATGTTAAAATTGTTGGATTTACTAATGGCGCTTCAGTAAGTACAATGGATAACCTCACCGGAGGTTATTACGACGCATGGCAACCGTTTATAAATTCCCCTGGCAGTTGTACTTCGTGGATCGATTGGAATATAACTTTTAAGATAGCAGGCACGAACACAGATACTATTTTAACACGTTTGGCAGCAACTGCGATTGATGTGGATGGTGATGGAGCGTCATTGAGAGAGATTGTAGGAGCGCACCGAGTAAAAACATATTCTGCCATGGCTGGAGCGCAAGTAACGGTTACTTTCAGAAATGATTCGTGCATAGCAACGAGTTCAACAAACAACGTAGCAAACATTGATACCAACCGAACACAGGCAATGTTCTTGAAAATATTTAATAATGTTAGTTCTATTAATTATCGTACGGGTGCAGTAAATGGCGGGGGCGGAGTTCAAATTCGTCAAAACAGTATTTATTTTAAATATTTTGATATGATGCCATCTCCCTTACCGGTGGAGCTGGTAAGTTTTAAAGCGAGTAAGATTGATCAAAATCAAGTGCAGGTAAAATGGAGTACAGCATCTGAGAAAAACAATGATTTTTTTACAATTGAGCGATCACAAGATGGAAATAATTTTATTGAAATTTTGAAAGTGAAGGGAGCCGGGAACAGTTCATGTTTAAAAAATTATAGCATCATTGATGAAGTACAACTTTCGGGCACCTATTATTATCGATTAAAGCAAACCGATTTTGATGGGACAACAGAAACATTTAAACCCATTGCAGTTGACTTAGGTAAAAGTTCTAACACATCGGAAAAAGCAAAGATTATTTCTAACCCATTTAAAAGCAACTTTAGCGTGATCTTTAATTCAGGCGAGAATACAACAGCACACGCCATCTTATTAAGCATGAATGGACATGTTGTTTTCAATGAAAGTTTAGAACTTCAATCGGGAATAAATGAATATCAATTTACGAGAGGAGAAGAATTAATGTCGGGGGCTTATATTCTAAAAATACAAACAAGCAAAGGTACGATGGTTTCTGAAAAGGTAGTGAAAAATTAGTATTTACTTTTCGCTCTGCTCTATCTTCAAACTTTTTTCAATTCTTTTATCGGGTACTAACCAAATGATAGCAACCAATAAATAGAGTATAAGGGAAATCCTTGCATCTATATTAACACTAACGATGCCGGCTAGATAAATTAAAATAGAACCTTTCCCTTTCCAGTCTTTTCCCAATGTTTTCGCCAAGTTGGATTCCGGTCCGAGACTCTTAAGAATTCTCGATTGTAAAATGGTATATGAAATGGCGCAGAGGATGAGGATTACTCCATAAAGAGCAACCGGAATATTTTCAAAACTATTTTCACCCATCCACCCCGTTACAAAAGGAACTAAGGATAGCCAAAAAAGTAAATGTAGGTTCGCCCAAAGAATATCACCACTTACTTCTTTTACTGTATGCAATAAGTGATGATGATTGTTCCAATAGATACCAAGATATATGAAACTTAAAACATAACTTAGAAATATGGGAAGTAAAGGAAATAAATCTTCTAATGAATTTCCATGCGGCACTTTAATTTCCAAAACCATGATGGTAATAATGATAGCAAAGACTCCATCACTAAACGCTTCTAGTCTACCTTTGTTCATGACCTTTTATTTTTGATCAATGCAAAAAACTACGACTACTAATTATTATTAATCGGTGACACTAAATAATAACTTGTTGTAATTAAAAAATTACGAACGAAGGGTATCGATGAAATGAATCCAACTTGTTCTCGGGGTTTTAATCCGAACTTAGCTTCATAGTTAGGATTAATAAAATAGTAAAGCACTTTATCTTTTTTATATCCTGTCTTTTTTAGAATTTTTTCAAAACGCTCAATGGTAATTCCGGTATCTTTTATTTCCATTAATGCTTCAATCTTTGGATCTGTTTCGCCAAATGATTTTAATATAAATCCATAAACAGATTTTGGAAAAATATGAAAGAACGGAAGCTTTGATAAAACTTTACTTTCACACATCTGTTGATGTCCACCAAATGGATTATACCATGGAGGAAAACCTAAAAAGAATTTCCCACCTGGCTTTAAAAATCTTTTTACATATTCCATAAATCTTTCTTGACCATGAATATGCTCCAGCACATCACGCGTCATGATGATATCGAACTTGCCAATATTATCTATATCATAAATGTCTGAAGTGATAAATTCAATATTTGCTTTGTTGGGATCATTGGCAAAAAATGCTTTTGCATTTGCAATTTTATCGGCCGACATGTCCACGCCCAAAATCCGTTTGCAACCCATATCCAAAAATGGTTTTAAGTTACCACCTTCTCCGCAACCAATTTCTAAAATGGCTGTATTCTCATCAATTGTAATCATTTGATTTAGAAAAGGTAGCACGTGATTGCTAATCGTTGATGATTGCTCTTGGAAGTACTTTTCCCGATTGATATGTCTCTCTTGCATGAAGGATACGAATTATAATACACCTGCAAATTGCAGGAGTACGAAAATACGAAATTTTCGCGGAAGCTCCTTTAAAGAGGTTCTCAGGAAGGTAAAATCAAATCCTTTACATTTTCGGATGGCTCGTTTTGCAAAATTTAGAGTTACTACTAATGGCTATTATTTAGAAATGGACAGATTATTAAATAGAATTATCTGAAATTGACTACGCTGTGTGCTTTCTAGCATTTGAGACATGTATCCCAGTTCAAATTTGAAATTTTTGTTAATGAAATATCCTAATCCGCCATACAAACGATTCCGATCAAATACAGGTGATTGACCGTTGACAAAGATTTCATTATATGCTGAAAAATAGAGCGTATTGTTTACGATGTTTTTATTATTGAGAGGGATGTTCAAGGCTAGGAAATATCGAAAACGATAGAAAATATCGTCTTTCATAAACCTTTCTTCTAATCGATATCGATGTTGTAAATAGAATCGACCAAAATTTTGTCGGGTAATAAATTGTTGGAAGATGCGATGTTCTTTACTATCCGTCTTGCTCTCTGAATTTTTTATGTATTGTTCAGAATGGATGTATCCATATCCAAGTAATAAGTTGTTGTTGTTTTCGGAAAGATTGTAGCCTATTCCCGTTCTTAGCAAAAGCTGTTGCAAATCTCCTGCAAAGTTGTAATTTCTATATTGTATTTCATTGTGCCAATTTAATTTTTTAGTGAGAGCTTGATTTCCAAAATAGATAAACCAATTCCCAATATCTGATTTTTGAGCTGAGCAATTGATCACACTTTTAAAAATGAATAAGCAGATCAGAATAGTTTTAAAGTTTTTAGAGGGCATAGTTTCGAATAAAGAGAATGATGAATCGGAATGCAAAGAAAGCGATTTATGTTATTTTTTAGCTCTTAATTTTACTAACAATACTTTATGCAAAAAGTTTCATATTATAGCTCATATCGAACCATAGGTCGATACTTTGATGTGCGATCAACAATTTTAAAACCGGCTCGCTCAAATGATTTGTATAGACCAATCCAAGCAAAGGAATCGGGCAACTTCTCTTGAGTAGGAATTGTTGGGTAAGCTTCAATAATTTTTATTCCGGCAGTTTTTGCATAGCGAATTAATCCTTTCAATAACGCAACAGAAATTCCTTGCCTTCTATAATCTTTATGAATAAAAGTGCAAGGCACCGACCAAACTTTTTGATCGTCGATGGGCTTATGCACTCTCGACTTTTTTAGTTTATCAAAATCTTCTCTCGGAGCAAATGCACACCAAGCAATGGCTCTTCCTTCATGAATAGCCAATACGCCTGTTGGCTGATTTGAAAATACGAGATCCTTCATCGCTTGCTTATTTCCATCATCATACTTCCCTTCCTGAAACTCACTTTTTGACAATCGATAATACATACACCAACAATTTCCACAAGCGCCCTTATCACCAAATAGAGCTGTAAACTTTTCCCAATTCTTTTTAGTCAAAGGTTCTACGGTAATCATTGGAGTTGAGGTAGCAGCTAACAATCAGAAATACTTTTAATGGAGTTGTTAAATGTAAAAGTATGAAAAGTATTTATAAAAGAAAAGCTGCATTCATCTATAACAAAAGTAGATAAACACAGCTTTATAAGAATTGTTTTGGCTTTTCTCTTATTTCGTAACTACCAATTTTTTAGTGGTGATTCCTGTTGTGTTAGAAATCTTCAAGATATAATTCCCTGCATAATACGTTTTAGTATCAAAAAATCCTATTGTTGCACCTTGATACACGATAGTTTTGTCAATGAGTTTGCCGCTGATATCATACAATGCTAATTCTGTGTCTTCGCGATTTAAATCCAAAAGCTGAATTACTAATAATTCACTAGTTGGATTTGGAAAAACATTTACGTTTAATTCAGTGTTAGCATTTTCAAAAAGTGAAGATGTGCCCGGCATATAAGTAGTAGTTCCCGCAGGGACAGTAGTTACTTTAGCAGCAACAATGTTTCCATAAAATGTGGGACCAACAACATAAGGATACGCAGAATTCCAATTAGCATCCACGGTAGCAAAGTAACAATAGATTCCATTTGGATATTCTGGAGTTACACAAAATCGGCCATTATGTTCATCTAGATAATCGGGAGTAGCCGCTGATGTTGGTATGTATTCATAGTCCTCTCTAAAATAGCCCAGCGGATAGGTTGTACTCACAACGGGTCCAGCAGTTACTGCTGCTCCAGTTGGACTTGTTGTACGCGTTGTAATATTTCTCAGCTGATAACTTGTTTTAATTCTAACGATGGGACCCGTTCCATTTGCATTTTGATAACCATAAGCACCATAAATAGGAAAACCATCATACGCAAATCCAATAAGTGGAGAATGTGTAGTGCTATCGATCACATAAAGTCCATCGGCATTGTATAAATTGCAAATTGAAGAGATCACTATCAAGTCAAGATTAAAGGCACTTGGATTTTGATGATGATGATAATTTCCCATCGCGGGATGTGCTTTAGCACAATCAAAACCTCCTTTTTCAGCGACAATTGCATCACGATTCCAAGCTTGTGTTGCTCCCATTCCGCCTGGACAAGGTGGATTTCCGGGTCCTCCGCAAAGGGCATTCGTAGTTGCATTCCATGCTACACCGTCTCTATAATCAAACAACGCTACACCATTTATAAAGAGACCAATATTTCCTCCTGTAGTATTAACAGGTGTCCCCGTATTTTGAACAGGAGTTAATGGAAAACGAAAAATTGCATTTTGATTGGTAGCAAGAGATGGATTACCATCTAAAAATGGTCCTGTCACATAACTGGGTAATCCAGTTGTCCTAATGTAAGCATCCGTCGTGTTATATTGCACCATCTGCACATTCACTAAAGAAGCGTCATTGATAGGAGTGGAATTTCCAGCAACGTAATGTCGTGCAGTTACTGTATTGTTTTGCAACCATGATAAAATGGCTGGATTGGTTTGGGCTTGCATTGAACTATTAGTAAATGCTAATAGAAGGAACACAATTACTTTTTTCATTTTAGTTAAGTTTAGGGTATAGTGATTTTAGTCGTTAAATTTTAATTAATCCTTCGTCATTGAGGAAATAATTTCTTTAGGGTAAGTATGGTTGGAATTAAACACAAATTCTTTGTCGCTTAATGTTAAAAGAAAGCTAATGATATCTACTTTTTCATTCTCTGTGAGTTTGATTTTTTCTTTTAACTCAGGCGCCAATGTTTTTGATTGAATAATTCCAGTGGTATAATGATTCATTACTTCCGATAATTTCTTAAATCGACCGTCGTGCATGTATGGAAAAGTATATTCAATATTTCTAAGGGCAGGAATTTTGAATTTGAATGCATCGGTTGAATCAACTGAAATATGCATTCTTCCTTTGTCTTTTAAAATTGGATTTTCTGCCAGACCATTATTTGCAAATTCATCATTGGTAAACAAAGGCTCACGGTGGCAGGACGAACAGTTTTTTTGAAAGAGTGCATATCCGTTTTTTTCTTGTGGAGAAAATTGTTCGTCGCCTCTTATTACTTTATCGTATTTCGAATTTGCACTTACCAAGGTGAGTAAAAATTGACTGATGGCTTTCAATGTTTTCTCCCCTGTGGGAATACTATCTCCATAAGCGAGAAAATAAAGTTGACGATATTTTTTTGATGCTTGAAGTTTGATCACCACATTTTTTATGGAGCTTCCCATCTCCAGTGGATGAGTGATGGGAGCCAAGGCTTGCATGTCTAAATTGTTGATGGCACCATCCCACATAAATGATTTTTTCCAAGCTAAGTTCATCAATGCGGGTGAGTTTCTGGTACCGATGCTATCGTAAATACCGTGACTTAAAGCATGATCAATATGTGTAAATGCACTGTATGGTGAATGACAACTTTCACAAGAGATGGAATTGTTTTCAGATAAGATGGGATCATAAAACAAAACTCTACCTAAATTCACTTTGTTTTTTTCGATTGGATTTTTAGAAAAATTATATATTGGTTTTGGCCAAGATGATGGATACGAAAGATTGGATTCACGTGTTGTAAATGCTGTGATAAAAAGAAAAAACAAGATATAAAGAGATTTATTCATTTGTTTTCACCTTAAAATTTTTAGCCAGCATCTCAGATAGTTCTACCGCTTTTGTAGAAGGCGACATGATATGATGATCACGAGATAAGTTTATTAATTTGAGAAATGGATTTAAGTTTAGAGCGATTTTAATATCCTCATCACTTACATTCAATTCCACTTTTTGCAGCGCATTAAAAGGTTGCTGATACCCGCCTAGGTGAAACTGAAATTCTTTTGATGGTTCTTCCTTTCTACTTACTTGGCCTTCCATTTTAAAATTGATATAGCCACTTTGCCATGTCCAGTACATACCATGGGTGGGATCCAATTGACCGCCCAATGCACCAGAAACATTTGTTAAACTGTCGATGCCCAAATAAAATCGAATTGAATTGTAGGAAATCGACCGAAAAGTTTTGATGGAGATGGTAGTGGATGCTGGAAGACTAAAATCGATAAGATGATAACTGTTCAACTCTTTAAAAACGATTTCATCGTCCTTTAGAAATTGGATGTTAGAAATATAAAATTTTAATTGGTTAATTTGGAGTGTATCTTTTGCGTTCTTTACCACTAAGAGACTATGCAGAAGTTCTTTTCCATCCAATGCTGCGTTAAAGGAAATATTCACGCGTTGCGCATCACTCAATATATGTGATAATAGGAAAGCAAGGAGGACGCAGTATTTCTTCATTTATGTGGAGGAGGCCTTCGGTGCATAGAAAAAAGTTGTGCTATTTCTTTTACCAATTCAGCATAGTATTTCTCTTGATTGTCGTTACATAAATGATGAATATCTTCAAAGTGACGATAATGTATGTTTTCAATTTCAGTTTGAACAAATCCAATTCTACTTTGTAAAGAATCAACGGTCTGTTGATTGTTCTCTTCCAATAATTGTAGATAAAGATTGTTTTTTATTTCAATAATATCTTTTTCTTTCTTTTTGATTTTTGCTCTATGAATCGTGATGAGTTGGTCGTATTTTAGGATTTGGTTTCGATCAAAATGTAAGCGTTCAATAATGATGTTTCTTGGACCTTCGCCTTGATGATGCTTGGGTCGCTTTAGGAAGATGAAGGATACTAAAGCAATATTTGTGAGCAAGAGCACGACGGCTAGAATGCGTATCAGTTTGTTCTTGTTCATGGATAGAGTGAATTACTATTTTGTAATTGTAATGATTGCAAAAGATTGTTTTTTTCTGTTGGAATCCATGACGATTGTGTCAGGATAAATAAATTCAATAAAACAATCATGCTTACGGAAGTAACCCAGACAACTGCCACTTTTTTAGAAACCGTATTTTCACGAACGTAGCGTATTTTCTGTTCAATTTTTGAAAAGAGAAAAGCGGGAGCTTCCACTTTTTCTACCGCATGAAGCGGATCTAGGAAATCGTTTGAATTGTTTTGTGACATGATACTTTGGGTTTAGACGTCGTTACTATTGTTTTCCTTCGCTTAATTTTAATTTTTTTTCGAGTCCAGTTTTCGCTCTTTGAACCAAGGATTCAACCGCTTTTGGACTTAAATTCATGATTTCAGCGATTTCTTGTTGGCTTTTATATTCCAACTTACTTAAGATGAGCGCTGTTTTCTGATTGGGCGGGAGTTTGTTTATTAAATCATAGATGTGCTGGAGCTTCTCTTTTTGCTCCATCAATACTCCGGGGTGATTAAAATGACTTGTTTCTTTATGTGCTTCATTCCCATCAGAAAAGAAAAGAGACGTCAACACTGCAAAACGGCGCTTTCTGTTTTTTGAACGAATAAAGTCCAACGATTTATTAATGGTAATGCGATAAATCCAGGTGGATATTTTAGATTGCTCTTTGAAATTATCAATCGATTGATGAATGGCTACAAAAACATCCTGCGTGATCTCCTCCGCGTCTTCTTTGTTCTGAACATACTGGAGCGACAAGTTATAAACTAACTTGCCATACTTTGTGTAAAGTTCCTGTAGCGATGTTTCCAATTGACATCACGAATATATTTTTTTATTTCGAGAAATACATCAAAAGAATTAGATGACACAATTTATCCTAAGTTTCCGCCTATCCGATTAAAGATGGAGGAAGGAATCCAATCTCGCTTTGCTCCCAAAAGTATTCACTTTGCATATCGAAAAGGTTCGAGAGAGAAAGTTCATTAAAGAGAATAATAGTATCGAAAGGCGCAGGTTAAGTTATACCGCACAAGTTAAAATTATGTTTGTTTTGCCCCCTTACCTTAAAGTGATTTTTTTAGTATGTCTAAAGGGAACGATAAAACTGAACTAAAAATTAAGCCTCCCAATGTTACTTGAGAGGCTTAGTTTTTTATCCAGAAACAAATTACATTTATTGTTTCACCATTTTCTTAGTGGCGATAACTTTGCCATCACAAACTAAAGAATAAACATAAATTCCTTTGCTTAAATCAGAAGCATAAACTTCTAATTGTCCACTTTCTTTTTCACCAATTACTATAGTATTAATAATAACTCCAGTACAATTTGTAAAAATAATTTTAGCGGAATTCACTTCCTCAGGAATATTATAAGTAATAATAGTGCTCTCTGTAAAAGGATTTGGGTCGTTTTGATTTAATATAAATCCAGTTGTATTGGAAAGAGTAATTTTGTTAGTGTTGGTAGGATTGATTACAGGCAGCGGAAGAGGATTCTGCAGAGCTGTAATTAATGAATCAATAATTAATTTTTGTTCATTAAATGCAGCTACTAAAAGAGGTATTACTCCAATATAATTCATACCTAGACTATTGAAAGCTGGCTGTAATATATTCCCTGCAGAGTCATACTCAGCAGGATAATTAAAGTCTTTAACAAGGTCTGGAGTAATAGTAGCTACATCTTGAGCAATAAATCCATAGTGTGTCCCATATGGCAAGTGAAGATTAGGATGTATTTGATGATTAAATGTATATTGTTTAGGGGAAAATTGTGCTAGTAAACTAGATGCATTTTGAATTGAAAGAATATTATCTTTTAAATTCACATCTGAAAATTCATAGATATCACCAGAAGCCCAAACTTCACCATTGAAGTATCCCGCCGCACCATTACATGAGCCAGGTGAACCGCTGGTACCACCAGCACTGTTTGGTCGGGGGCTTCAGCCCAAACTCCAAAACTTGCCCCTGCACCTCCTGAAGGTCTAAATGCCTCAAACTTTCCTCCATAATTAGTACCATTGTATGATTGTGCCTTAAAGTTACATCCATATGAGTTTAAAGTATTTTGAACCGTTGAACTAGTTTCACCAACTACAGCAGTGATGCCAGTTTTATGCTCAGCGTAATTAGTGTTTGTTGACATTGCTATAGCTACTCCTTCTGCATAATCAGTATATGTAGTAGTACTTCTGTCACGAACTGTAACAACCATTCCAGCCATATATACTCCGCCTGTATTGGTAGTATTATAATTGTCAATTGTGTTAGAAATTCCTATTGTTTGAGTACCGTTTAAAGTATACAACTCCGCACCAATTCCTCTATTAGCTACATTTCCAACAGCTAACCTTTCATCGACCTGAAATCCAATATCATCACCTGCTCCGGTCAAATCAGTTGCATCATAAACATCAAGATGAGCTCCTGGATTTGTTCCAACACCAACACGTCCATAATTTAATCCACTGCTGATAATTACTCTTTCAACCATTGAACCAGCCCCACCTGAATTTGCAGTTCCCAAAGCAATGTCATCATCTTCCCAATTGTACATAGTCACTCTTCCAGAATTATCATTTAAAATTCTTAATCCATCTATTGCGCTGTAACCTGTTGAACTATTTGAAATTTGAAATGCAACAGATGTTGAAGCAGCTATTTCGTGTAAGTGCAATCTGCAACTTGGGGAAAAAGAGGCGCCATAAGTCCCAATTCCTACATATCCGGCATCCGCACCTCCTTGTTCTCTAATTTCCATTGCACCTGTGGCGGTGCCTCCGGTTCCAGAGGCAAATCTCAAATGTCCTCTTACAGCATGTATATAAAAAGCATTACCTCCATCAAAAGATAGCAAACGACCATAATCATTTCCGTTCCTAAGCAATCTCCAATAATTATCATATCCGCTTGGTACATCAGTTCTAAACGTTTCTTTAGTACCAGTTGACTTAACATGTAACCAAGAGTTAGTACTTGTTACTCCAATACCAAGTTCACCAGTTTGTTCCAGTTGCATTCGCATCGAACCATTAGTTCGGAAACTTAAATCAGTTGGGTCAGTTGTGCCAACATAATCTGTTGTTGCATTTGTACCAGTATTTCCCAATATATCCCATTTGGTTTGTGCAGAAGAATCTACACACACAATTAGTGCGATAATAAATAAATAGATTTTTTTCATAGAAGTTGTTTTTTAAATAAGTAACACTTTTTTATATATGATAACATTGTTGAATTTAAAAGCAATAAAATACAAACCAGCATTCATGCCAGATGTATTCAAATAATTCGTACCATTTGTAAATACTAAATTCTTATTCAACCTTCCATCAGAAGAATAGACTTGCGCAACTACTTGCTCTTCTGATTTTATATTTATCGTTATTAAACTTCCTGAGTTGGTAACCGTTGGGAAAATATCTAATAATAGCGAGACATCATTAGAAGGTTGAATACCTTGTAATGAATCTATTGAAATAAGAGATACTTTATCGATATAATAATATGCATTTTGATAGTCTCCATTGCCATTATCTGCATCTATTATAGTAGTAACCGAACTGTCTTTAAAATTGCCAATAGTTAAATATTTTTCTCCACCGACTGCATTGTAGATTCCTGAAATAGATGTCCAATTTGTACTATCAGTTATAATATTACCTTGCGGATTTTCAATTTGTGGAATCAATGGTAAATAGAAACATCCGCTTCCATTGGGTGCTTGTTGACTTAAGTATGCGCCAATATCATCTGTTGCAAGATAAAACGCGTTCGCTCTTGAAATGAAAAACTCAAGCTTGTAATTTTTACCACTTATTAATGTGTCTAAAAGTTCAGTTGTGATATACTCTCTCGTGCCGATACCTGTTAATGGCATTGCAAGGTATATACCAACATATGAAATTCCATCTAAAGGCAATTGAAACCCACTTGGGTTTTGAAATGCAGAATTCCCACAGGTTGGGCTTATTCCATAAAAGTAATCCGGAGTACAATTTGTAGGCGTAAACCAAGGAGAGCTCAATTGATTGAAGTGAAAACTATCACAGTTTAGAGTGTCTTCAAAACTCGGATTAGGCACTAAATTTATCTGAGCCTCTGCCAGAGGCAAATTGAAAAGCACTATTAAAAAAGTAATGAAAGGTCTCATAAGAGAATAAATTAAAATACAAATCAAATGTAAATAAAGATTTGGATTTTCAACTATTATTTTTTACATTATTCATAATGTATTATAGATCAAAATTTTAAAATTGAATCATATGAAAAATAAAATATAAGATAAACGAGATAATAGATGTCAAACCTAAATTGATTTACTAAATTTCTAAATCATTTCAATAGCAAATTTTTATTTTAATTTTTTATAATACATTGAATTGAATGGGAAAAAATTTAAGATTTATTTAAGCTTAAATAAAGTATATTGTTTAATCAAATTATTCCGAATGAATTTAGTTCGAAATTTTAAAACCACTAATCATTACGTTTTGTAAAGTTCCTGTAGCAACATTTCTAATTGACATCACGAATATATTTTTTTATTTCGAGAATTGCATCAAAAACAATTAGACAAGTTAAGTTACCCCAAATTTCCGCCTATCCGATTAAAGATGGAGGAAGGAATCCAATCTCGTTTTATTCCCAAACGCATCCTTTTTGCTTTTCTAAAATATTCGAAAGAATGCTGCATCATAAATTGTAGGGCAGAAGTATTGTCAATAGTAAATACTATTTTGTCGTTGTTGGTAAGATGTAATTTTAGTAATTCAATTCCTGCGGATGGATGTTCCGCTAAAATGATTCCTTCTCCAAAGTTGGGTAAATAAAATCCCTGTACTCGATCATTTTCTAAATACACAATTCCAGAATTACAATGTTCCGTTAAATGTGATAGCCGATTTTCGGAAGAAAGTTTTTTATCCAATTGGCAAAGTTGATCAAAGTACTTTTCCTGAAAAGGTATTACATTATTGGATCGCACAAACTTTTCTTTTAGCAACACCTCTTTATAAAACAAGTATTCTGTTTCCGTTTCAAATCCCAGTTTCGAATAAACGGGAGCACCCATATCGGTAGCTATTAAAAAGATTGTTGATGTTTTATGGTCTTCCGCAAATTTTATTAAGTGCTTGGTGATGGTTGTTCCGTGCCCTTGATTGCGAAAATCGGGATGTACGATAATATGTCCTAGCCAAGCTACATCATCATGAATAATAGTGCAGCCTACACCAATTATTTTATCTTCAAATGTGAGTTTGATAGGAAAGCAAAATTCTGAAGAGAGATAGAATTGAAAAGGAACTTTAATATCTGTCCAGTCTGGGGGACGCAAGGCATCTAAAATGGGAATATCGAGTTGCGTAAAAGGAGAGAAACGCATGAATGAAAATTAATTGGTTTCATAGTCCAGCGTTACGGTAATCGTTGCTGTTTTTCTTTTTGATGTGGTATTAAAGGAGCCGCCCCAACTGTATTCTTCAGAAGAATTTTGTGCAACAATTTGAAAAACGCCCATGTCTGCATTTTTTAATTTTCCAACACGAGCACCCGCATTTTCTGCAATTTTTGAAGCGCGTACATTGGCATCCTTGGTTGCTTCGGCAATCATCTCAATTTTTAATTCAGCCAACTTGGTATAATAGTATTGTGGATTGTTGGAGTAAAATTCAATTCCCGTATTGATGAGTTCACTTACTTCTCGTGAAATATTTTCAACCTTATCCACTTCGTACGATTCAATCTGTACGTCTTGTCGTAAACGATAACCAGTAAAGATGGAACTGACACGATTCCCTCTATTATCGAAGGATTCGTCAAACTCTTTTACAATATCTACTGCGGAAAAAATCATGTTCTCTGGTTTCAGTCCTTTCGCGATCATGTATTTTCGAATATTCTCACGGTCTTTATCGAGTTGTGCATAGGCGTCTTTCAGTTCTAAACTCTTTTTCCCAAACGAGCCCGACCAAACAATCAGATCAGAAACAAAACTTTTGCTCCCCAATCCGGTTACCGAAATGTTGTTGTTGGAATTATTACGATTCTTAAAGGCATTCGAAAAGAGAAATGCAGAAAGGACAATGGCGATTGCAAGGGAGATACTGCCGGCGTATGATTTCATAGAGATATTAGTGAAGATTTAATTTAGAATAAACGAGATAAACGGTAAACTATATATTCTTATTATGTTAAGCATTTTTTAATATTTCAATATTGAGTTTTCTCATCTTTAAAAGTTCTTCCATCACCCGCTCTGCTCTTTGTGGATCCGCGAAGAGTTCTCCTATTATCGCAGGAACTACTTGCCATGAAACGCCAAATTTATCTTTCAACCATCCACACATACTTTCTTCTCCGCCGTCACTCAGTTTCTCCCAGAAGTAATCGATCTCGAATTGAGAATCGCAATTGATAACAAAAGAAACCGCTTCATTGAATTTGTATTTTGGACCTCCATTCAACAGCATAAATTTCGCTTCATTTATCTCGATCATAACTACCAAGGGATTCACGCTCTTTATGGTTGCATTGGAAAATATGGAACAATAAAACTCAGCAGCTTCTTTAGCGTTTCCATCCATCCAAAGACAAGGATAAATACTGTGATTTAGTTTCATGAGTTTGCGCAATTAAACATCCACTGTACGCCAAATTTATCTTTACAACTTCCAAAATAAGCTCCCCAGAACATATCTTGTAATTCCATTTCTACTTTTCCACCAGCTGAAAGTTTGTCGAAGAGTTGTTTGGTTTCCGCTCTCGTATCAGGCTCCAAATTAATGTACATATTGGTACCAAAGTTCACCTTAAATCCCAACGATTCTGGAGCATCGGTTCCCATGATGATGTGTCCACCAACAATGGCGAGCTCTACATGCATCACCAATTTTTTATCTTCTTCCGCCATGGGTGGCATCGCATCGTCAGTAGGAATATCGCCAAAGCGATTGATCCCATCTCCAAGAAATTCGCCGCCAAAAACCGACTTATAAAATAAAAAAGCTTCCTCGGTTTGTCGAGGGAAATTTAAGTAGGTGCTTGTGCGTGCCATATGTTCTAAATTGAAAAGTAAATGTAATGATTATTTGTTGAATGGCTGTAGAAATATGTCATAGATTTTTTCTTTTTTGTTCGGATTAAAATTCATAGTCTCTTTCTACTTTGCAAATTCTTACTTTATAAGCGCTGTACCATTCTGTTCTCCCTTTCTGTTGTGCTTCCTGGTGATCGGATTGTTTTTGCCATGCTTTTATGCTCTCTAAGGAGCTCCAGTAGGAGACGGTGATCCCTACTTCTTCTCTCGCCGATTCAATGCCTAAGTAGCCTTCCATTGTTTGTGCAAGGGCCACCATTTTGTCGGCCATTTCTCCATAGCCTTGTTCATCTGATGTTCTTATCGATGTAAATATTACTGCAAAATACGGAGCGGCTGGAGTAGAGGCGATCATAAGAAGGAGTTTTATTTTTTTAATGTAGTTTGTTTTTGGGGAGGACTCAAGTTTTAATAAAAATAATTGAAAAAGTTTACCCACGTTTATTCCTTTTTGGTAAACACTATTGTAGAGTTAACCTATGAATATTTTTTTGGATGGGTAGACACTACTTTTTCATCCACGAGATGAAAACCGAGTGGCACGATTATTCGGAGTTTTATTTCATCAACCCTATATAATTTTTATGAATAACCTAAACTCCAATTTTAATGAAAAACTTCAACTCCAGATTATGGCTATGTTCAAGTAGTACATTAGCCCAATGGCTATGCCATTTATTAAAGTCAATGTCTTTTACATTGGTTTTTTTAATTATAAATGGATGCTGTGCCTTAGCTCAAGGCGTCATTCCTACCAAGGGAACTGACTTTTGGATTGGTGTTACACAAAATTACATTGGCCCACCACGTAGTTGCGATGTGTTCATCACTTCTGATGTCAATACGAGTGGTACCATTTCAATCCCTGCACAAGGGTGGTCTCAGCCTTTTAGTGTTACAGCAAATATCACTACAACGATCACGCTCCCTCTGAATCTCGTGGAGAATTCGGCATCTGAAGTGGTAACCAATAGAGGAGTGCAAATTCTTTCTAATGATACAGTGAGTGTATTCGCCATGTTAATTGAAACATATACCGCTGATGCTACGGTAGTATATCCCAAACTTTCATTGGGTACAGATTATATGATTAGTAGTTATCAGGGGCTGTTACCTCATTTTTTAATTATAGCCACGGAAGATAATACACAAGTGAGCATAGTCCCTGCCTCTGCTACTACAGCAGGAAAACCCGCGGGCGTACCTTTTATTGTGAATTTAAATAAAGGTCAATCGTATTTGGTGACAACAAGTGTTTCTGGTGGAGATATGACGGGCTCTACAATCACAGGAACAAGTGCAAGTGGTTCGTGTCGTCCATTTGCCGTTTTTAGCGGTGCCACTTGTGTGAATATTCCCGTTGGATGTTCCGCTTGTGATGTATTGTATGAACAAGCTCTTCCTACCACTTCTTGGGGGAAGGAATATTATGTAGTTCCATTTGGAAATACGAAGTACACCATGAAGCTGATGGCAAAGCAAAATGGAACGGTCTGTACATTGAATGGAATGAATCTTTCGATGAGCGCTGGTCAAATTGTAGAGTATAATCATATTATTGGAACTTATTGCATTCAATCTAATTTCCCCATCTGCGTTACACAATATATGCAAGGGCAAGGATGTGGGGGATCAGGCGATCCCTCGATGATGTATATTAATTCTATTGAGCAGAAGATCGACAAGGTTGTTTTTAGTACCGGTACATCCACAATTATTACTTCGCATAAAGTGAATGTAATAATGAACACGGCTCATATTGGTCAGTTGAAATTAGATGGAGTAAATGTTCCCACAACTTCTTTCTCTATGATTGGATTATGTAATTCGATCTCTTATGTTAACCTCAGTTTAACCCCGGGATCGCATACGCTTAGTTCGGATAGTGGATTTTCTGCTTATGTATATGGTACTGGTGGGTACGAAAGTTATGCCTACTCAGTGGGGTCGTTTAGTAAGAATCAGCCCATCCAAGTAGATTCTATTTTATGTTCATCAGATACCATGATTATTGGTTCCTCACAGCCTTTGTTCGGACAATGGTGGTCTAGTTTAACTAACCCAAACGACACGATTGGCTGGGGACCCGTGTTAACGTTGATTCCGCCCATCATTCCCGACATTTATGTATTACATGGAAACGAATTTCTTTCAGGATGTGAATCCGTATTTTACTTTGATGTTTCCATTCCAACACCTCCTCAGGTATGGACCACTCAAACATCAACGATCGCTTGTCAAAATCAGTTGGTACAACTGAATGCTGGTACCACTCCGATCTCTTCAAATTTCCAGTATCAATGGTCGCCAGCTGCTGGATTAAATAATTCAAACATTGCGAATCCAGTTTTAACCGCTTCGGTTAGTCAGTGGTATGTGGTGGAAGTCTCTTCAATCAATGGTTGCTCCCAAAAAGTGTACGATAGTGTTTTCGTTACTGTATATGTAGCCCCATTGCCGGTTGTAAATGCAGGGCCAAATCAACAAGTTTGTTTGGGCGATACAGTAAGCATAGTAGCAAGCGGTGGTGTCTCCTATTTATGGAGCACAGGAGCGATTGGAAATATTTTAACATACAGCCCATTGGTTTCTTCAAACATCATTGTTTTTGTAACTGACAGTAATGGCTGTGGAAATACGGATACTGTTTTTGTAAAGGTAGAGGCTTTGCCAAATGCCAACGCAGGCATCGACAGAGCCATTTGCGAAAACACATCTACTACATTGATCGCAACAGGAGGTGTAATTTATACTTGGCAACCAGGAAGCTTGACTGGTTCAACCATCAATGTATCGCCTCCAAGCACTACTCCTTATTGGGTAGAAGTGGTAGGAGCCAATGGATGTACAAAAATCGACAGCGTCCTTGTAACGGTTAATCCGGTTGCCATTGCAAATGCAGGAGTAGATCAGGAAATATGTTTTGGAGATTCTGCAACCCTTATTGCGAGTGGAGGGACCGCTTATTTTTGGACACCGGGTTCCAGTAGCTCAAATGGTATTACAGTATCCCCTTTAACAACGAGCAATTATTTTGTGATGGTCTATAATAGTTATTATTGTTT
>JANOAX010000100.1:0-5976 GCA_031411335.1 Bacteroidota bacterium | reverse complement strand
TAAAGCTAGAGTTATAAGGGATCTTTCCAGCCTAGGGTTTAAATCCTAGGTTGCATAGATCCCTTTTTTTCTACTTTTCTTACGAAGTTCCTTTCGAAATAATTGTTTTATGCTTTAAGCAGCTTTACGCTTACTCCGTTTCTACTTCTTTTTGAAGATTTTATTATTCGCCAAGATTTTATTGAGAGTTTCTGTGAATCAACGAATTCAGTGTCTTGGGTTGATAGCATTAGGTTATGTTACATGCCAATTTGAAGGGTGTAAATGGTCGATTAGGCTTTGAGTGTTAAGAAGATTATTAAAATCGGTTTCGATTTTTTCTTTTTCAATACCCAATTATTCGTCTTATAAAAGGTACTATTGGGTCATTTTATCCGACTAGAAGGCCTCTTTGCAAAACCTTTGGGTATACTTTGCTTTTTAATTTCAAAAGGGCGTTTAGAATAATTACTTTTGTCAGATAACAATATGAAGTTACATCCCTCCTTTACACTTGCCTCCATCGCCGAAATGGTAAATGGTCGTGTCATCGGTGAGCCAAGTGCAATGGTTACCGGAATTAATGAAATACATAGAGTAGAAACCGGTGACCTTACGTTTGTAGATCATCCAAAATATTATGATAAAGCTTTGCAGTCAGCAGCCACGTTTGTGTTAATCAACAAAGAAGTGGAAGCACCTGCTGGAAAAGGATTAATTTTTTCTGATGATCCCTTTCGCGATTATGTTTATCTTACTCGAAAATTTATGCCTTTTGTGCCTTCATCAAGTGCAATAGATCCATCTGCAAAAATTGGTAAAGGAACCATCATTCAACCTAATGTTTCCATCGGACCGAATGTGGTTATTGGTGAAAATTGCATTATTCATAGTGGCGTTGTTGTTTATAGCCATTGTGTGTTGGGTAATAATGTCATTGTGCATGCTAATTCTGTGTTAGGTGCAGATGCATTTTACTTTAAGCGTCGAACTGATTTTTACGATAAGATGCATTCTTGCGGACGTGTGGTGTTGCACGATGATGTTGAAATTGGTGCTTGCTGTACGATTGATCGTGGTGTCTCTTCCGATACCATCATTGGAAAAGGAACGAAGCTCGACAATCACATCCAAATAGGACACGATACCGTGATTGGAAAAAATTGTTTGTTTGCCTCGCATGTTGGTGTAGCTGGATGTGTGAATATTGAAGATGAAGTGATCTTATGGGGACAAGTAGGTTGTCAGAAAGATTTAACCATCGGAAAAGGAGCCATCGTTCTTGGACAATCAGGAATTGCAAAGTCAATTAAAGGGGGGCAAGTTTATTTTGGAAGTCCAGTGAAAGAGGCGCGTGAGAAAATGAAAGAATTAGCTTTGATGAATAGATTGCCCGAGTTGTTTGAAAAAATAAAATAGAAGAAGGCAGATGGATCAACAGTTGAAGCAAGTAAAAAGTAATGATGTGGAGTTGTTTGTGAAGAAGCAGCAATTGCATTGGCTGCTTCAAATTACCAAGGCGATCAACTATAATATGCCCGCAACGCAGCTTTTTGAAATTTATGAGATTGTGATGCGTGAGCAGTTAAAAGTGCAGAATTTAGCATTGTTCATTCATGAGTCGCAATGGAAAAAAATGTTGGCGTATGGTGCGCATGAAAATTTTTTGATGAATAATCAAGAAATCTTAGAGACTCGTTTCTCAGAGTTGAACCAACTTCAATTTAATAATGTGCAATTGCCCGATTGGGTGCAAGGCTTCGAAAGTATTATTCCAGTTTATCATAATGAAAAGGCTTTAGCGTATGCTTTTATTGGCGATTTGCAACACGATGGAATCAGTAATATGAAGGAGGTACTTCCTTTTATTCATACCATAACGAATATTATTGTGGTGGCCATCGAGAATAAACGCTTAACAAAGGATACCATTTTGCAAGCACAAATGCAACGCGAAATGGAGTTGGCAGCCCGTATGCAAACCATGCTTTTTCCGGCGCATTTACCTGCCGACAAACGTGTAGATCTCGCAGCTACTTATCTTCCACATCAACAAATAGGAGGGGATTATTATGACTATATTCAACTTAACGACGATGAATTGATGATTTGCTTAGCGGATGTTTCAGGAAAAGGAATTTCTGCAGCCATTCTGATGTCTAATTTTCAAGCAAATTTAAATGCCAAAGCGCATCATTTTACCACGTTAAAAGAACTCGTGGTCGATTTAAATGCAAGTGTGAATAAGAGTGCAAAAGGTGAAAAATTTATTACAGCTTTCATTGGCGTTCTCAATACCAAAACTCAACAGTTGCGTTACATCAACGCAGGACAAAATCCTCCGTTCATTTTTTCCAACGGTAAATTTCAATTGTTGGAAAAGGGGAGCACAGGATTAGGAATGTTTGAAGATCTTCCCTTTGTGAATGAAGGTGTAGCGGAGATGAAACCAAACGATATTTTATTTTGCTATACCGATGGAATTGTTGAACAAGAGAATGAATTGGGCGATACTTTCAGTTTGGAAATATTGATGGAAATGATTCATAAGAATGAAGATGTTTTCACCATGAAAGATTTGCATTTCCGAGTGTTGGATACTTTCAATGAATTTAGAAAGGATACAGAAGCAATCGACGATGTAACATTATTAAGTTGCAGAATCCTTCCCTCTCTTTGAATTTTTCTGATCTGTATCGAAAATTTGTAACGCCACTAATACAGCAATAAATCCCCAAAAAGGTACAGATGCTTTTTCGGTATCTAGAAAATAATTGAGTACACCATGCACCCAATAAGTGACTAAGCCCAATAAAATTCCTCTTGCTAATAATACATTTGAATAATTTGTAGTGCGCTTTAAATAGTTAGATGTGCTATGAGCCACGGCAGCAATTAATCCTAAAAATAGAAGTGGAGCCATGAATCCTTGCTCAGAAAGTGGTCCTAAATACTCACTATGTGATCCTCCGCCTTCCGAGAAGTTGGTACTAATACCCGAGCGTTCCGAATATTTTTGGTAGGCACCATACTTAAACATAAACGTCCCCGGACCAAATCCAAAGATTGGTCGATCAGCGAACATTCTTAACGCACATGCCCATCGGTTTAAACGTTCAATATTGGAATCGTCACTTGAAATATTTCCGATCGATTGCACATGCGCTGCATAATCATCCGACGAAACTTTTTCGTTACTCTCTAACTGCATCGTGATTTGAGTACGGAAAAGGAAGGCTAAAAGAATCAATAAAATAAAACCACTATAAATTAAAGCTGATTTTAAGCGAAGTATAAATACCAAATAACAACAAAGCGCAGCAATCAATCCTACCCAAGCTGCACGTGTATAACTTAGAATTGTAGCGGTGATTAAGATGGCTAGAACAATGCCTGAAATAATTCTAATGTTTTTCGTTCGAGATTTATCAACTGCAAATGCAATCATCACCGGAATGAAAAAGCAGAGCACCGCAGCATAAGCCGTATGGTCATTGTAGAAGGGAGTCATGGCAGTATGCGCAATCTCTTCACTGAAACCTGCATTGGCGTGATTGAGGATCGTATAACCAATCACAAGAAGTAGTGGGACCGTATAATACCAAATGAACTTACTTATGTTTTCTTTTTTAGAAAATAAATAGAGCAGCATAAAATAAAATACACTGATATAGCAATAGCGTGCCAAAGTCGACTTGAAAGAAACCAACGGCATAGTACTCGTAAATGAGGTAATCGTATACCATAGAAGATGTAAAAGTATGATAATGGTAACAGGATGTTTGATTATTCTTTTATCTAAACCACCATCTAAAAAAACTTTTAACCAAAAAATAATGAATAGCGCAAACATGAGTGGTTCGGAAGGTAAGCTTACACCAATTCCAATACTGGTTTGTGCTAAGTTGAGGGAAATTGGGGTAATCAGTACAGATAAAAAGATGATAGAATCGAGCCGATAAATCATCAGCAAAAGAATAAAAAAAACTACAGGTAATCCGGCTAAAAAGACCATTCCTTTTAGCATTCCCCAGCCTAAAAAAAGAGCGAAGAGCGCTACTAAAGCATAAAACCAATGAAGTTGGTCCTTGCTAAATTTAGTAGTGAGAATAGAACTATTCATTCTTATTAAGAATTTAGTTCTTTGTCGAAACGATTTTTAAAATGTTCCTGATAGATCATCACCAGAAGTGCAAATAACAGCATACCCGCTGTGAACATTAACATAATTAAAGTTCGTTTTGGAGAATCTTTACGCTCTGGAGGTGTAGCCTTGGAAATGACATTGTGAAATTTTAATTCTTTTCTAGTGTCGGTTAAAGCTTGTTCATAACTCAATTTGTACGTGGAGTATTCTCCTCTTACTTTCCATAAAATTTCTTTTAAGAATACGTATTCTCCACCTTTTTCCTCTAGATTTTTACGTGTGGTTTCAAGCTTTGAATTTGCTCCACCTGCTGCTACAGCGCGAAAATATTCTCTAGAAAATCCTTGTACCATATTATCAAACTCGGTGATGCCGTATTTTATTCTGATTTCTTTAATAGCATTCTCTAACGAATCAACTTCCGCTTTTTTATCTTTCATTTGTTTTTCAATGATACTCACGACTTCATTAGCTCGAACTCGAACTAAACTTATTGCTTTTTGGTCAACAAATGAAAGTATAGAATCACACATAGCCGCAGCCGTTATTGGATTTTCGTCAATAACGCTAATCTCTATCGACTCGAATTCGGTTTTTGAAACGGATATATTTTCTTCGATGCGTTTCATGATCTCGAAACGAGGATAGTTTCCCATACTATCAATACCATAATGGCTATAAAGATTAAATGCACTGACCAAATTCATTCTTACATCTTCTGAATGTAACAATTGCACCATCTGTTCGGTGGCCGTTTCTTTTGAATAGGTTTGAATGTTTACTGGATAAATAATAGTTTGAGCTTTGAACATGGGCTTCATAAAAACAGGAAGTGTAAAAACAAACGAAATTAAAATGGAGCCTATGCCAATATAAATTAACTGCTTTTTCCATTTAACAATGAATTGCATTAATCGTACAGCATCTAATTTTTCTGACGCTTGAGGCGTTGGATTCATGTGGTAGTGATTTTTGGGTTGGCTAAAATAGTCTAAATGGATGAATTCAGTGTAAGTAATTAGTTATCACCATATTTGATGATCTTGAAAAGTTCAAGTGGTCGAATGAGGTGTAGCACTAAAGCCAACATAAGACAAGCTCCTGCCGCAAATCCTGCTCTCCATATAAAGTAACTTTGAAACTGACTCGTAAACCAAAATAACGAAAAAGCGAGTAGAATAAAGGTGAGATAACGGATACCTAAAGCCCATCTAAACTTGAATTTAAAAATAGAATGTGCTAATAAAATCTGTGCCCCCGCAGTTAAGAATTGTGTGAAGAGACTCGCAATAGCTGCTCCTTTCGCTTGATATTTAGGAATGAGAATTAAGTTTAATGCAATGTTTAATACCATTCCACTCAGAGCAACCATATTCAATTGCTTTAAATTTCCATTGGCTGTAAGTAATGTCCCAAAAATATAAACAGAACTGATCGCTAAAAAACAATTGATGATAAGCATAAATACAACTGACGATTCTTCTACGTGTTCATGGTACAATAATCCCATCAAATCGTGACTGTAAAATACACCACATGCCATCACCATGATGGCAGGAACCGCAATGAATGAAAAGGAAAGCTCTGCCAATTCTTCAATTGGTTTTTTATGTTTTAACATATGGGAAAACATCGGAAGCAATAATCCTGAAAAGAGATATGCAATCATATTAGCAGCGTCTAAAAGTCGATAAGCCTGCGCATAAATGCCCGCTTGCTCCGCGCCATTAGGAAGCATCCTTTCAATCATTACGGAATCGATTCGATTATAAAATGTCATCAACAAAATTAAAATGGCAAATGGATAGCTCTTCTTGAGTATGACCATAAAAAATTTGGGATCCCATTTT
>JANOAX010000099.1:0-9679 GCA_031411335.1 Bacteroidota bacterium | reverse complement strand
ACTGTATCCTGATTTAAACACAGCATAAGCATTGTTACTTGTTCCGCCATAATCAAAACCATTTTCAGCAGGAATATCAACACCCAAATTTCCAACCAATACGAGCGTACCAGCATTGGGGGGGCTTATCTGATAAAGCTTATTGTTATTGTGATCAATTGCAAAAAGTGTAGTAGCAGTAGTGCCTGCAAAATTGTTATTGTAAGCTGCCGCTGTTATTGATGGTGAGCCAGGATTTAAACTGCTATCTACTGTTACAATACCATCGTTTGGATTAACTCTTCTATTTGCGCCTGTGTTGCTAACAATACGTATGCGATCCACTAAAGGGTTAAAATCGAAACCAAAGGTGGTGCCCGGTATAGCTGCACTCAATGCAAAAGCAAGAGTAGCTAATCCTGATGATGAGTTGATGGTGTAAAGATTATTGTTACTACCAAGTGCATACAACTGTCCATTAATCGGACGCATATCCAGCCCTTTAATAGTTTCACCTGCTTGAAGACCGGTAATTGGTTTTGTTATAGTAGCGCTTGAAGAACCACCGCCGTAGCTTCCACCATAACCACTGGATTGGAGTCCAAAGATTAATAAATTATTCGTTGAAGTAACTGCATAAGCAACCGAAGAAGTAGGTATTGCAATAGCAGTGTAATTAGTAGAAAAAGACGCTTTAACGTCGGCATCACCTGTAGCTAGATCTACTTCAAATAAAGTAGAAACATTATTTACTTTAAAAATACCTAATGCATTTCCTTTGGGAGAAATGTCGAAGCCGCCTTCACCCTGCACATCTAAATTTAATGCACCTATGGTTACCAACGTTCCTGCATTAGGAGGATCTTGTTTATATAGTTTATCAGAAACTGGGTCAATATCATATAATGTAGTGGTGGTTGATCCAGCAAAATTATTAGAATAAGCAACTGCAGAAATCATGGCACCTGCCATTCCGTTAATACTACCATCTGTTGCTGCTAATGCACCGGTTTCAGGGTTCAATCTAAAATTTTGTCCTGTGTTTGTCACTACTCTGATGCGGTCAACAGTTGGATTAAAATCAAATGCTGCAATGGTACCATTAAGTGCGGGAGTGAAAGGGGTTGCACCAATCATTCTCGCAGCACCTGTCATCGGATTAATTACATAAATACGACTTGTGCTTCCTAAACCATATAGCTGACCTGTAGCAGGACGAAAATCGATTGCTAGAATAGTTTCACCTGATTGCAATCCGGTTATAGTGGCTGAATTGGAAGGAGATGGCGAACTGTTATAACAGCTATTAGAGTTGAACTTGTCCAACTGATTGCCATTGGCTAATGCATAGAAGTCGGAATTAGAGCTTCCCCATCCGCCATGACGTTGACTTTCTGACGTTGTGGATGCAGGAGCTGCATCTTCGCTTTGGTCTTTTTTACAGGATGAAACTGTAATCATGAGGAGGCTTGCCCCCAGAGCGTAATTAATGATTTTTTTCATGAGCTTTTAATTTTAAGGTTAGTGGTTGTTTAAAAACCTGGTTTAGGATTTTATAAAATAATTTACGGTGAAAAATAAAGTTTGGATTTAGCAAAATAAAAAAAGGTGTAAGATGTTGGTCCTGCTTGCCTCGCTTTCGCTAAAGCTTGTGCCTCCGCTAAAGCTTCAGCGACATGCGGTCAGCATAGCAAAGCAGCAGGCAGGCGCGAGGCTTCGGGATTGGATGTTGGGTATCGTTATGTTTGCACTGATATGTGTTGGGTGTTTAAAAAAATATTAACTTGCGACCATGTTGACAAAATTGGAAATCGAGAGTAAATTACAAGCAATTAAACCAGTGCTTATTGACAAATTTCATGTAAGTACTATTGGTTATTTTGGTTCCTACTCAACTGGACAACAAAACGAACAAAGCGACCTAGACCTATTAGTTGAGTTTTCACAACCAGTTGGTTGGGAGTTTTTCACTTTAGAACGTTACTTAGAACAAACTATGGGACTTCGTGTGGATTTAGTAACCCGCAATTCCTTAAAAGAACAAATCAAAGAATCAATCCTTAATCAAGTCAAATATATTTGAAACCGAGCGACAGAGACCCCATTTTATACTTATCTGACATTATTCTTTCCATGGAAAGGGTGAAAGAATATATTGCCGGGATTGACTTTCAACATTTCAAATGGGACTACAAAACTGTTGATGCAGTAATACGAAATTTTGAAATCATTGGTGAAGCAACTAAAAACCTACCAGTGGATATAAAAGGCAAATACCCTTCAATACCGTGGGATGAAATGTATCGTTTAAGAAACAGAATTAGCCACGAGTATTTTGGTGTGGATTATGAAATTATTTGGGACATAGCAACAAGACATTTACCAGTTAACTACGAGGACGTAAAAACAGTATTAAAAGATTTACAGCAGAAGTAATAGTAACGTAGCAAGTCACAGCATCCAACATCTAACATCTAACAACTAACATCCAACATCCAACATGGAACGTTTCACAGGTTTAATTGGAATCGTATTAATACTCGGTCTAGCTGTATTAGCCAGCAATAATCGAAAAGCAATAAATATTCGTTTAGTGTTAAGCGGATTGATGCTCCAGCTTTTTATCGCTATCCTGGTGTTGAAAATTCCTCCTGTCACTGCTTTCTTCCAAACGATTGGTCATGGTATGGAGAAAATTGAAATGTTCGCTCGCAACGGTGCCGCTTTTGTTTATGGTGGATTAGCCGCTGTACAATTTGATGGCACGGTTGCAAATTATGCTGCTGGTGGATTTGTTTTCGCACTCAATGTTACCGCTACCATTATTTTAGTTTGTGTATTAGTTGCGATTTTATATCACGCAGGAATTATGCAAAAAGTAATTTCTGTAATTGCAAAGGCAATGAATTTTATAATGCGTGTAAGTGGTGCAGAAGCATTGAGTAATGTTGCCAGCGCTTTCGTCGGACAAGTAGAAGCACAAGTAATGATTCGTCCTTACCTCGCAGGGATGACACAAAGTGAACTGCTCGCCAGTATGAGTGGAAGTTTAGCTTGTATTGCAGGAGGAATTCTGGTGGTGTATGTAAACATGGGAGCTGCTGCCGGACTTGATCTCGCACCTAAATTAATTGCTGCAAGTTTGATGGCTGCACCGGGAGCACTTATTATTTCCAAAATTGTTTTTCCGGAAACTAAAGAAAGTGAAACCATGGGCGATGTGAAACTCGAAGTGAAAAGTCCTTACATCAATGTCGTAGATGCAATTTCACACGGCGCTGGTGATGGATTTAAAATTGCCATGAATGTGATCGCGATGTTGATTGGATTTATTGCGTTGATTTCTTTGATTGATTGGTCGCTGATAAAAATTGCACATATCTTCAATCCTGATTTTGATTTATCACTGAACTGGATCTTCGGAAAAATATTTTATCCGATGGCATGGGCGATGGGAGTACCCGTTGCAGATGTGAACAATGTAGCTACCTTGCTCGGACAAAAATTGACCATTAACGAATTCGTTGCTTTCCAAAATTTAGCAAATAAATCAGTACCCATCATCACTGAAAAAGGTTTACTCATTGTGTCGATTGCCATCTGCGGTTTCGCAAATTTCTCAAGCGTAGGAATGCAAATTGGAGGCATTGGTGAATTAGCTCCCGGCCGTCGCGGCGACTTAGCCCGACTCGGACTCAAAGCCCTCTTCTGTGGCACCCTAGCCTCGTACCTAAGCGCCACCATTGCCGGCATCATCGTGTAATGAATTGCAAATTGGTAAATTGGTGAATTGGTGGATTTGTAAGGCGAAGACTTGCGACATGTTTTTTGTGTATTATAGCTATTTAGCGCACGCATCTGCGAATCAGCGTATTCGTAAAATTCGTAATTCGTACATTCGTATTGATTCGTAATTCGTAACCTTTTTTAGACCAACCCCCCTTTTTCCTCGACCAACCGATGTACGTCGAAAGGGTTAAATCCTTTACTTTGCAAATAGTATAAATAAAAAAGATAATGAAGAAAAATTTAATTGGTCTGTTGCTAGTTCTAGCGATTGGTTTCGGACAACAGGCTCGTGCCGATGAAGGTATGTGGCCTCTGTTCTTGATTTCACAGTTGCAGGATTCGATGCAAGCTCGTGGTTTGAAACTTACTGCTGAGGATATTTACAGTATCAACAAAGCGTGCATTAAGGATGCAATCGTGCGTTTGATGAGTAAGCAAAATCGGATGTTCTGTACTGGGGAAATCATTTCTCAAGAAGGATTGTTTTTAACAAATCATCATTGTGGTTATGGAGCGATTCAAGAGCTAAGCACCAATGAAGATAATATTTTAACAAACGGTTTCTGGGCGAAGTCTCAAGCAGAAGAGCGCCCAGCTAGTTTTAATATTGGATTGCTTTCTAAAATTGAAGATGTTACTTCAATGATCATGGATAGTCTTCCAACAGGTGACGATGAATCAGCTCGTTCTAAAGCGGCTGCCGCCATGGTGAAATCAGTTGCTGCCAAATTAAAAGAAGCACTCGGTGATGATAAGGATATGTACGTGATTGAAGTAGTTCCTTTCTGGAGCGGCAATCGTTACATGGCGATGTATTACGAAGTGTTTACAGATATTCGATTAGTAGGTACGCCTCCTGAGAATATCGGAAAATTTGGTGGTGAAACCGATAACTGGGAGTGGCCACGTCATACTTGTGACATTAGTCTTTTTAGAATTTATGCGGGTGCAAATAATAAGCCTGCAAAATTCGATAAAGCGAATAAGCCTTATGCACCCAAGTATTTTTTCCCAATCAATATTCAAGGTCCGCAAGAAAAAAGTTATGCGATGATTCTTGGTTATCCAGGCCGTACACAACGTAGTACTTTTAGCGAAGGAATTAAATTCTATTCTGAAAAAGAACGCCCAATGCGTGTGAAAGTACGTCGTGATATTCTTGATATCTATGAATCCTATATGCACAAGGATCCAAAAATTAAATTGATGTATGCTGATAAGTATGCAGGACTCAGTAACTACTGGAAAAAATTCATGGGCGAAGCAAGTGCTCTAAAGAAGTTGAATATCTACGATCGTAGAAAAGCAGAAGAAAATAAGTTTGCTGCTTGGGTGAAGAATACCAACAATACAAAATATGCTAACGTAATTAATAATTACAATGAAGCTTATACGGAAGTAGCTAAAGTGGGAATGTTTGGCGTGTATCTTCAAGATGGAATTAGCAATTCACAACCGATGAATTTTGCAATGGCTGCAGCTGCTCTTGAACCCTTGATGATGGATAAAACAAAGAAGGATGAGGTGAAGAAAGTGGCTGCAGAAATGGCAGCTGATTTAGATAAAGACTTCAAAGAATTTTATGAGCCAATCGAGAAAAAAGTATTAGCCTCTGTGTTGATGCACTTAGTAGAGGACTTAGATAATGCAGCATTGCCAAAAAGCTTAACAGATTTGGCTGCGAAGCATAATAAGGATTACAACGCCATGGCGGATGCAATGTGGAAGAAGTCTGTATTTGTTAGCCAAGAAAAAATGGCTAAATTTTTAAAGTCTCCTTCCTTAAAGAAATTGCAAAAAGATCCAATCTATGCAGTAGCGAATGGTTATTTAACAGAGGTGACGAAGAAGATGCAACCACAAATGATGAAGTTAAATGGTCAGCTTGGAAAAGCGAATCGTTTGTATCAAGCAGGAGTATTAGAGATGAGTCCAAATGCACTTAATAATCCAGATGCGAATGGAACCATGCGTATGACTTACGGACGTGTGTTACCTTACAATGGAAAGGATGCAACTTTCTTTAAAGAATTTACAACTTCTCGTGGTGTTATCGAAAAATATACGCCTGGTGATGTAGAATTTGACGCTCCTGCAAAACTGATCGACATGATGAAGAAAAAGGATTTTGGTCAGTATGCGGATAAGGATGGTGAGTTGCATATTTGTTTCTTGACCGATAACGATATCACTGGAGGAAATTCCGGAAGTCCTGTTATTAATGGTAATGGTGAACTCATCGGAACTGCGTTTGATGGAAACTGGGAAGCCATTGCAAGTGATTTTGCTTTTGAGCCCGAATTTCAACGCACCATTTGTGTGGATATTCGTTACTCCTTATTTATCCTCGATAAGTTTGGTGGTGCAAGTCATCTATTAAAAGAAATGAAAATTATTCGTTAAGGTTTTAAGAATACTGTTCATCAGTAATAATTAAATGCTTTGCCTCATCTTTTTCGAAAGATGGGGCTTTTTTTTGCGCATGAACCGCTACATTCACCCTCAAATGTTTTTCTTACTTTTGAACAAATGAAATTGATTTTGTATTTTAATATGGGTAGTAATTGGATAACCTTAAAATAAATTTGTAAAATGGATACGCATAATCGTTTATTAAAGGATAATAAATCCTGGGCTAAAAAAATGATGGAAAATGAACCTGATTTTTTTAGTAAATTATTAGGTGTGCAAACTCCTGATTTTTTGTGGATCGGTTGTTCTGATAGTCGAGTACCTCCCGATGTAATTACGCAAACTAGACCTGGAGAAATTTTTATCCATCGAAACATTGCCAACATGGTGGTGCATACCGATCTCAATATGCTAAGCGTTTTGCAGTATGCTGTGGAGGTATTAAAAGTGCAACATGTCATTGTTTGCGGACACTATGGTTGTGGTGGAGTAAAAGCAGCCATGACCAATCATAGCATGGGACTCATCAATAAATGGCTTCGTAATATTAAAGATGTTTATCGCTATCATCAAGATGAAATAGAAATGCTAAAGGAAGAAGATCTCAAATTGAATCGACTTATTGAATTGAATGTAGTGGAGCAAGTTATGAATCTTGCAAAAACATCCATCATACAAAAGTCATGGCTTCACGAAAAAGCTCCTCATTTACATGGATGGGTGTACGATTTACATGATGGAATTTTACGCCCTCAAGTGCATATGCCTCCAGGTTCTCATTTAGATCATCCTATTTTTGAATACGATAATTTGTAAAGCCGTAATTGATATCGCGTAAATGGTGTTTCTAATTGGACTCATCAACGAGTTGGAAAATTGAATTAAAAAAACCCCGCCTTCAAAGAAGACGAGGTTTTCAACTTAACTAATAATCGTTTTGGCATTCCGACTATTTCACTATGCTAAAGCGCTTTACTGAAGTTCCTTTGTTAGAAACAATATTTAAGAAGTAAAGGCCTGCATTTAATTGGTCTGTCGCTACAGTAAAGGAAGATAGATTATTTAAAAGAGAAGGTGTAGATACCACTTTTCCGGTATAATCTAAGATGGAAATTCCCTGAGCAATTACATCTGTATTTAATTCAATGGTAATTTGATCTGTTGCAGGATTTGGATAAGCTGATTTAATTAAATCATTTTCTAAATCATTGATGCTAGTTACTACTGAGAAAGGAATAACAGTACCGTCTGCTAATGCTGCGAATAAACCAAAAGGTAAACCATTTTGATTGGCAGAAGGTGTTAAGAATCCGGAAGCAAATACTACTGCAGTTCCACCACCAAGAGTGCTTAAGTTAGCATTATAAGCCGCAACAACTACTGTATTAGCAGCATCGGTTACTTGCAAGGTGTAAGCAGCCGGAGGTACAGAAAGGTATCCCGTGATATCCGTGTAAGCAGCATCATTTACGAGGGTACCCGCACCAACAGCAATTACATCAACAGTTGGAGCATCAGTAGCACCGTGGATAACTCGGAAATCAACATTAACTCCGCCTTCTGCCGTCTCTCTCATGAAGTCTTGTAATAATAATTGGAAACCTGTTGGACGTCCGTCAGGGTTCACGGCAAATGAAGCTGGTGCAAGAACTCCACTCGCTACTGCTAAGTAAGTTTGACCATTTGTAAGTACAACCGGAATGTTTACCAATGTATCATTTATTGATGCACTGTTTCCGGGAGCAATTCCAATATTGATCGTTACGTTAGAAGGTACATCAATGAATGGAGTAGCGGTTCTGAAAGCGAAATCATCTAATAATAAACCACCATTTACATATACATCAACTGTACTAGCAGCAGGATCCGGACTGTTATGAATAACTTGAAGTCTAGAATTAGAAGTATCGTTTAATTCAATCACCGTACCGTCAGCTAGTGCTGCGAAAAGTCCAAATGCTGCGCCATTTTGATTCGCAGAAGGAGTTAAAAATCCTGAAGCAAATACTACTGCTGCACCACCTGACAATCCACTTAATGGAGCAAGGTAAGTAGCAATAATTGGAGAACCACCAGAAGGAGTAATATCCAATAAATAATCAGCCGCTGGAACATTGATGTATCCGTTTAATTCTGTGTAAGTAATACTATCAATTAATTGTGCCACATTTCTGGCGAATACATCTACTGCAGGCGCATCCGTTGCTCCATGCAATACAGCTAAATCTACATTCGTTCCATTCAGGCCAACTTCCTGCATTCCTGAAAATAATAACAATTGAAATGCGGTGTTAATCCCTTCTGGATTTGCAGCGAATGATGCTGGACTTAGTACTCCATTTGCTACAGCAACATAGGTTTCTCCATCATTCAGAACCACTGGAATATTGACAAGGGTATCATTGATTCCTGTACTTGTACCTGGCGCAATTACAATATTCAAAGTTTGCCCACTGTTTACATCAATAAATGGTGTAGCCTCTCTAAAATTAAAATTGTCTAAAAGTAAATTGCCATTTGCATAAATATCAACAACAGCAGCAGCAGGGTCTGCTGAATTATGAATCACCTGCAATCTTGCCGTGCCCACTTTATTTAACGTTACTACAGTACCGTTAGGTAATGCTGCAAATAATCCGAAGGCTGCATTTGGATTTTGAGTTGCATCCAAGAATCCAGAAGCAAATACAACGGCAGCACCGCCTCCGAGTCCGTTTAATTCAGCAGAGAATGTAGCAACAATAACGCTATTGTTATTCCCAGGCGTTACATCTAATAAATAATCACCCGCCGGAACACTGATGTACGGTGTGAAGTCAGTATAAGTTGCATCATCTACTAAAGTAGCAACTCCTTGCGCTATAACATCTACGGTAGGAGCGTCCGTGCAACCATGTAATACTTTAAAATCTACTTCTCCTGGATTTAAAGAAGCATTTCTCATATTATCTGAAATGATTAATTGAAAACCGGTAGAAACTGAGTTCGGGTTAGCAGAGAATGAACCAGGATTTAATACACCAGAGGCAATTGCTACATAACGTTGGTTTTGAACCAAGGTAACGGGTATGTTAACCAAGGTATCATTAGCACTCGTGCTATTTCCTGGCGCTATTCCAATATTTAAGAGTGTTCCTGAAAGTACTGATAAATAAGGTGTCGCTTCTCTAAAGGCAAAGTCATTTAAAGTCAGACTGCCGTTAATGTAAATATCCACCGTCGACGCGGCTGGATCTGCACTGTTGTGAATTACTTGAAGTTCAGCTTGAGCAAAACTTTCCGCTACCATACCGAATGATAGTAATAGCGTAAATAGAATTTTTAGTGTTTTCATTTTAATTGGTTTAGTAAGTTAATACCTCAAAAACACAACACTAAATAGTTTTGTTCGGTATTCCATGTTCATTTCGAGTTTTATGTCGCCCGATTGATCTGGTAAAAAAGAACTCGTTTCTGTTTCTGAATAATACGAACCCGGACCAACTGATCGAGCCCGAAA
>JANOAX010000098.1:0-22580 GCA_031411335.1 Bacteroidota bacterium | reverse complement strand
ATTTGCTTTTTATATATTGATAATGACCTTTTATTACCGGATGATTTCCTTCAAGTCCATCTTCCTCTACAGATAATGTAAAATCGCGGAAAAATATTTCAAATAAATTCTCATCACTTTTAACTTGAAAATAATTATAATTTTTTGTAGATGGAATGCTAAGCATATGATCAGGACAAAACTCAAATGCAATTTGAAGGCTGTCGAAAGTTTCTCCATCTAATACTGCTTCTCCTTGCTGATCACAATAGGTGTAAACAGTATCGTTGTCGATGAATCCAATAGCAATAAAATAAGTACTCAAACTTGGATTAATATCAATCATTTTAACAGTTGTGGATTTTCCTTTTTTTCGAGAGGAATTTGCCAATGACAATGGGTTTTTCTTCGTGGGGTCTGAATTCAGTACTACCATTTTTTTATTGTCTTTTGAAAGTTCTTCCTTCCAGGTTCCAATTCCAAAACGATCTAATGCTCCACTCGAAAAGAAGAATTCAAAAGTAAAATCGTCCTTGAAAATAATTCCAGAAGCGACCTCCGGAATGGATTCTAAATAATATTCTCCGCAAACTCCACAATTCCTGAGTACTTGCGCAACGGATGTAGTGAATGAAAGGCAAAAAAATAAAAAAAGTAATAGCAATGTGTTTGTTTTCATCGTAAGATGTACATTCGATAACTATCCAATTTAATCAGTACAAATAATAATACGGTAAATCCCCAAAGTGAAGATCCGCCATAACTAAAGAAAGGTAATGGAATTCCAATTACAGGAGCTAATCCTATGGCCATTCCTACATTAATCATTAAATGGAAAAACAAAATCGAAGCTACTCCATAGGCATAAATTCGAGTATAGGTAGAGCGTTGCCGTTCAGCAATAAATACGATTCGATAGAGAAGTAACGTAAATAAAATTAAAACAAATGAAGTTCCAACAAAGCCCCATTCTTCGCCTACGGTGCAGAAAATAAAATCGGTGCTTTGCTCTGGCACAAAATCGAATTTTGTTTGTGTGCCTTGCAAAAATCCTTTACCTGTTAAGCCACCAGAACCAATCGCAATTAAACTTTGATTTACATTATATCCAGCGCCTTTTGGATCACTTCTTTTCCCTAACAATACCTCGATACGCTCCCGTTGATGGGTTTGCAGTATTTCGTTAAATGCATAATCCACACTAAAAACAATTCCTGAACAAAGCGCCGTGATAATCAAAATTACAATTAAGTTATTTTTTGTTTTACGCATGAGTAAATAAGCAACTACGCCTAATCCTCCAATCACTCCAATAAGCACAGTGTTCGGAACCATTAAGGCTAGTATAAATAATACGCCCGCAAAGAATCCAAAAACGAGTACGTTTTGAGATAAACCCTCTCTATAAAGTACGAAAATGAATGCAATGAATACTAAAGCAGAACCGGTGTCATTTTGTAAGAGTACTAGCGCCATGGGTAAAAGTATAAGAAGTCCTGCAGTGATTTTGGTTTTCATATCCTCCATCCGAATGCCTAATGCACTCAAGTATTTTGCCAATGCCATGTTCGTAGCAAATTTTGCAAACTCCGAAGGTTGTAATTTGAAAGTCCCTATTTCAATCCACGAGCGCGCACCTTGTACATCCCGCGCAATGACAAGTACAACAAGCAAAATCCCCATCGTGACAATGTAAATGGGAAAAGAAAAGGCTGCATAAAATTTTCCATCTATAACTAGAATAGCTAACCCAATAACAAGCGACGTTCCAATCCACAACATTTGTCGACCGTAACTTTGAGTAAGGTCGAACATGTTTTTGTGTTCTTCATTGTAAACCGCTGCATAAATATTAATCCAGCCAAGTAATACAAGCACCAAATAAAATACGACCAACAACCAGTCAATATTTTCGAATATGGAATTTTGTTTGCGCATGAGTTAATATCAATCGAAAATATTTATTTCTTTTTCTTTTTATCATTTAACAAAGCAACGCTCGAACCTTTTTTATTTTTCGGGTTCACCAGCGTACTATCTTTTACTTTTAATCCAGGATTTTCTAGGCTCTTGTTTTGAAGTGGAAGTAAATATCCTTTAAGCATTCGTTCTTCAAGGTCGTGTCGTTTAACAGAATCTTTTAAATATTTTTCCATCATTAAACTGGCAATAGGTGCTGCCCATGTTGCTCCAAATCCTGCGTTTTCAACCATCACAGCAATGGCAATCTTTGGATTATCTCTCGGAGCAAAGGCTACAAAGAGACTATGATCTTTTCCATGTGGATTTTGCGCCGTCCCCGTTTTTCCACAAATAACGAGTGAATCGAATCTCGCCACTCTCGCAGTACCAGCCTCAACTACACGTTGCATTCCATCTTGAATGATGGTAAAGTTTTCTGCTGATACTTTCGTATAATGTCGTTCACCTAAGTTTCTTGTGGTGTTCGGATATTTTCCAATCTGTTTAATAACATGAGGAGTATAGTAATATCCTTTGTTCGCAATGATGCAAATGATATTAGCCATTTGCATCGGGTTAATACCTAACTCACCTTGACCAATTCCAAGCGAATAAATAGTAGAAGCTTTCCAATGTCCTTTCCCGTAGTATTTATCATAAAATTCAACCGTTGGAATCAGTCCTTTTAATTCGTGGGGCATATCTACTCCAATCTTTTTTCCAACACCAAAACTCATCTGGTATTCTCGCCATAATCGGTAGCCATTTTCACTGGAGCCATATTTCCGATTGTCGACAAAAGATCTAAACGTATTACAGAAATAGGGATTACAAGAATATTGGATAGCACCTTCTAATGCGATTGGAGGGTGAGGGTGACATTTTATACTCTTGCTTCCAACAACAAAAGAATGTGGATAGGAAGTATTAATGCCAATGATGCCTTCTTGCAAGGCTGCCAATGCATTCGTTAATTTAAAAGTAGAGCCCGGTGGATAATAAGCTTGCATGGCTCGGTTGAACAAGGGCTTATTTTCATCCTTTAATAAGTATCCGTAATTCTTTGAACGAACTCTTCCTACTAATAAATTAGGATCGTAGGAGGGAGATGAAATCATCGCTAAAATTTCTCCCGTTTGTGGTTCGATGGCTACAACTGATCCAATTTTATTTTGCAAGAGTAGTTCTCCGTACGATTGTAAGTCGGCATCCAACGTCGCCACTAAATTTTGTCCAGCAATTGCTATCGTATCATAGATCCCGCCTTTGTAACTTCCCTTTTCTCGATTAAATACATCTACCATCACAATACGAACACCTCGCCGACCTCTAAGCTCTAACTCATAGCTTTGTTCGATTCCGCTGATACCAATATAATCGCCAATTCGATAGTAAGGATTCTTAGCAATTAACTCATCGTTTACCTCACCAATATATCCCAAGACGTGAGCAGCCGTGTTATTGGGATATTTTCTCAATGTTCGTGGCTGAACATAGAATCCTTGAAACTTGTAAAGTTTTTCCTGGAATGAAGCGAAGGACTCTGCAGAAATTTGTTTTTCAAATGTACTAGCCTTCATTCGAGAAAACGAAGTCGCCTTTTTCATTTTATCTATGAACGACTCTTTGCTAATATCTAATAATTTGCAAAACTCAAGCGTATCGATTTCTTTCACTTGCTTGGGAATGACCATCAAATCGTAAACTGCCTGATTGAATGCAACGATTTTTCCTTTGCGGTCATAAATCATTCCGCGTGCTGGGTAGTCGGTGATGTATCTTAATACGTTATTGGTGGCCGAGACCGAATAACTTTCATTAATTACTTGAACATAAAATAATCGGATCAAGAAAATAATCACCACCGAGGTGATGATACCTAAAAACACTATTCGCTGACTTGATCCTGGATTATACATTTTTAATTAGTAGGAATTAGTTCCCATTCCCTCAACAAAAACAAGTTGTTTTTATTGTTCATTTTTTTGATGGTATTAGTGAAATGCAGAAGCGCAATTCAATGAATCTATTAATTTAATTCGTAGTCTTTGGTTTTGATGTGAGGTATTGGGCAATGATAATTAAAAGTAAAGTTAACAGACTACTTAATGCGATTCGGGTAAGGGTATCGAAAAATTCGGAGAAGCGAAAAACTTCAATGAAGAATAAGAATAAATGGTGAACAAATACCAAAAGCGAAGCATAGGCTATATACCAAGCAAATCCCAACTTTTTGATGGAAGGTTCGGTTTCAATATCATACCCATCACGTGGAGAAATCATTTTTAACCAATAAGGTCGAAGGTACATCATAAACAAACAAGCCGAAGCATGCATTCCTGGTGTGTTTTGAAACATGTCAATAGAAAGTCCTGTGAGGAATGCAATTGGCAGCAACAAAAGCTTGGGCAAATTAACAGGCAACGACAATAAAAACAAAATATACAAGAAAGGATTGATGAATGTGCCCAATTGAATATTATTCAGAATCAAAATTTGTAAACTCATCAAGAGTAAGAAACGGAAGAGGTGACGTAGAATAACTAAGATCATTGTTCGTCCTCCTTCGCTTTATTGAGTCCCTCTAAGGAACTCTGCTCTTTCTTCATTAAATTTCTAACCACATAAACATGGCTTAACCCACTGAAGTTCATCGCCAGTCTTACTTTTATCTTATAGAAAGGGGAGCCCGGCTCCACTTGAAAATCGACTACGCGCCCAATAAAAATTCCTGAAGGGTACGTAGATGAAAAGGCAGTAGTGACAATAGAATCGCCTTTAATAATAGGAACCGTTTTGTCAATTTCATTCAGATACATGTAATTTGGATTTTCGCCATCCCATTTCAACGATCCAAAGAATTTGTTTCGCTTAATCATCACTGACGAGCTACTTTCTTTGTGCAACAATGACATCACCGTACAATAATGTTCTGAAACATGATTTACAATTCCAACAATTCCTTTCGGACCAATTACACCCATCTCAGGTTTTACACCTTGCAAACTTCCTTTGTTAAGCGTAATAAAATTATTGCGGTGATGCAATGAGTTGTTGATCACATTGGCAGTGATGTACTCATATTGCTGTAAGTTGATGGAATCTTTTACAGGAGAATAAACCGAATTCAGTTCGTATTTATTTTCAGTAAGCAATGTTCTCAATCTTGCGTTTTCTTCAGCTAAGCTGGTGTTGTTGTCGCGAAGATGGATGTACTCTTTAACATAATTCACCACTTCCATCGTATTCGTCACTACCTGATTGGTCGCATTCAAAACCGAAGCTTGCTGAAATCGATTATTCTTTGCAATGAGATAGAAACAAAATATTTGTAGCAGGACAAAAAATAAAGTAAAGTTATTTCGCCATATAAGCTGGAAGAGTAACCTCATGTCTGCAGTTTATTCAACGTGTTGGATTATCAATAAAGGAATTTCCTCTATCAATTAATGTTGAAGGAATTTGTATCGATGAATATTTTTTAATGCAATACCCGTACCTCTTACTACAGCGCGAAGTGGATCTTCGGCTACATGTACTGGTAGTTTGGTTTTCATTGAAATTCTTTTGTCCAATCCACGAAGTAAGGCTCCACCACCTGTTAAATAAATTCCAGTACGGAAAATATCCGCTGATAATTCAGGAGGTGTAATTTCAAGCGCTTTTAAAATCGCTTCTTCAATTTTACTGATGGACTTATCCAAAGCATGTGCAATTTCTGGATAACTCACTGTAATTTCTTTTGGAATACCGGTCATCAAATCTCTTCCATGTACAGCAAAATCAGGAGGTGCATTGTCCAATTCAGGAAGTGCAGATCCTACTTCAATTTTAATTCGCTCTGCAGTACGCTCTCCAATTAAAATATTATGTTGACGACGCATGTAATCCCAAATATCGGTGGTGAATGCATCACCAGCAACACGAATACTTTGGTCGCATACAATTCCACCTAATGCGATGACCGCAATTTCAGAAGTACCACCACCAATATCGATGATCATATTTCCCATCGGCTCTTCTACATCGATTCCAATACCGATTGCAGCAGCCATCGGCTCATGAATTAAATACACTTCCTTCGCACCTGCATGTTCTGCAGAGTCACGAACAGCACGCTTTTCAACTTCCGTAATTCCTGATGGAATACAAATTACCATGCGCAATGAAGGCGTAAAAACTTTACTTCCTGAGCTGATCATTCGAATCATACCCTTGATCATTTGCTCGGCAGCTTCAAAATCGGCGATAACTCCATCTTTCAATGGTCGAACCGTCTTGATGTTTTCATGTGTCTTACCATGCATCATCATGGCTTGTTTTCCAACAGCAATAATTCTACCCGTGGTTCGGTCGATAGCTACGATTGAAGGTTCATCAACTACAACTTTGTCATTGTGAATGATGAGTGTATTTGCTGTCCCTAAATCGATGGCTATCTCCTGGGTGAGGAAATCAAAGAGTCCCATACTTGCGCGCTTCTTTTAGTTGATTAATTAAGATTGCTAAATCTTCGAGTTGTTTTGTGATCTCGAAATTTAGCCCTACTCTTGACTGTTGCAAGGTAATTTTATCGAGTATGCAAAATTGGAAAGAAAAACTGAATTATGAACTCATTAATGTTTAAAATGACGAACACCCGTAATCACCATCGAAATGCCGAGTTCGTTGGCTTTGTCCACTGATTCTTGGTCGCGCATGGATCCACCAGGTTGTATCACCGATGTGATGCCTGCTTGATGTGCAATTTCTACACAATCGGGAAATGGAAAAAATGCATCCGAAGCCATCACCGCTCCCTCTAAAGAAAAGCCAAAATGACCTGCTTTTGAAATGGCTTGTTTTAACGCATCAATTCGAGAAGTTTGACCTACTCCGCTGGCTAATAATTGTCCGTTTTTTGCTAGAACAATTGCATTGCTCTTGCTATGCTTCACAATTTTGTTGGCAAAGAGTAGATCATTAATTTCTGATGCCGATGCTTCTTTCAGTGTTACGTTTTTTAGATGGGAACTCGTTTCAGTGATTTGATCTGCGTCTTGTTCCAAAATGCCGTTCATAGCGCTTCTGAAAATAGTTTTTGGAGCGGTGAATGAATTGGTTTTCAATATCATCCTATTCTTTTTTGATTGAAGTACCTGTAAGGCTTCGTCTGTAAATCCGGGAGCTAAGAGTACTTCAAAAAACAGCGAATTCATCGCTTCTGCAACTTCTAAAGTAATTTCACGATTGGCAACCAAGATTCCTCCAAACGCAGAAACTGGATCTCCAGCAAATGCTTTTTCCCAAGCAGTGAACAAATTGTCATCAGATGCTAATCCACATGCATTATTATGTTTGATGACCGCAACACTTGGTTCCGAAAAATCTCGAATTAATGCGATCGCTGCATCAACATCTAATAAATTGTTGTAACTAAGCTCTTTACCGTGAAGTTGAGTGAATACTTCGGCTATGTTTCCGTGGAACATTGCTTTTTGATGCGGATTTTCACCATAACGAAGGGATCTGCTTTCCCAGCTTGAAGGCATCTGAATCTGATCATCCATCAATTTCCCATGCGTAAACCATGAATTGATAGCACCATCATAATGACTACTGACTCCAAATGCTTTCTGAGCTTGGTTTCTTCTGATTTCTAAAGATGTATTACCATTATGGTTTTCAATTACATCTATCAATAAGGAATAATCATTTACCGATGGAATGATCAAGACGTCATTGAAATTTTTGGCAGCCCCTCTTATTAAACTGATTCCTCCAATGTCAATTTTTTCGATAATCGCTTCTGCCGATCCGCCTGCTTTCACCGTGTCTTCGAAGGGATACAAATCAACAACTACTAAATCAATAAAGGGAAGTTGATGTTTTTTCATTTCCTCTTGATGGACTTGATCGTTTCTTATAGCCAAGATTCCTCCAAAAACACCTGGATGCAAAGTCTTCACTCTTCCTCCAAGGATGGAAGGGTAGCCCGTAATATCTTCCACTGGAATGACTGGAATTCCTCTTTCCTTAATAAAATCAAAAGTTCCACCCGTTGCATATAATATAACTCCAAGTCGATGTAAACCATCCACAATTTTATCGAGTCCATCTTTATGATATACAGAGAGTAAGGCAGAGCGCAATTGAATTTCCATGGTAGAGGAGGATAAATGAGGGTGCAAAAGTAGGGTTTAGTGTCAATACCTATGAAATAATTTGAAAAAGAGGGAACTTTTCATTTGCTATTTTAAACTGAAACAAAACTATTATGACCTTGCATTTTGCTCTTTGATATTTAATCCTATCTTTATTCTAAATTTTCTAGATATGTACCGATATATTCAAAAATATTGGATTTGTTGCATTATGTTTTTTGTAGCTTCCAGGGGGGGGGGCAGTTTCATTGAGTATTATTTAGCTTCCATTTGTAGGTCGGGTGGCTTTTCTCTACAACCCACAAATTATCTTTCTTTCCTATAGTTTTATTCATCTTTAAAATAATATATCATGAAATCTAATTTTAAATTACTCGTTATTTTAATTCTAATATTAATGTATCCATTTCAAATCATCTACGCACAATTTACCAATCCTTTATTGCCCGACCAAGCTTTTTCTGCAGGAAACGTTTATGGTCGAAATACAGGTTGTGATATTTTGGATTATGGTGATGTTTATCGCGTGAGTGTTTGGGAACCATCAAGTACTACACAATCTTTTGGTTGGGTAGTAACATCAGGATCCACTCAATATACAGGAACATTAGCTTTTACTGCTACAGGAGATATAACTGATCCGGATGTTTGCTTGTTAATTGATCCGAACACCTTGTCAATTAATGCAGCTGTTGTGTATTATGATAATACTAACTCAGAATGGGATTTGGAATTTTATGTATGGGACGCTCCATCTTCACAGTTTGTGTCAACTTCAAGCTTTTATCAAATGGCTACAGGTTCATTTGGAACAGCGATAAATATCGATGAAAATAAAAGTGGCGATAGTGGATTCGCCATTGTTTGGGATGATGTGAATGGAGATATTCACACTACAGTGGGAGACATGTCTTCCTTGGTGCTTTACAATGATTTGCAATTAACTTCAGGAACACACCCAGATGTAAGTATGTTTTATGATGGAAATATTGATGTTGTACACATTGCTTTTATTGACGGCAATGGCGAATTGACGGTTTTGGATTATAATTTTACGGATTTGGCATCTGGAAATGCCGGAAACTCTACTATTGTATTAACGCCTCAATCGCCACCTAATTCTGGTGTGTTTAGTTATCCGAGAATTGCTAGTCCAAAAGGTTCTTTAGGAGGAAGTGTTTCGACTTGGACAGTTGTCGTTGAAGAAATTGATATTAGTTCGCCCAAGTACTATATTGTTGGATATAATGATGGAAGTGCAACACCAATTATTTTTAATAATGGGAGTGCATCGTCTCCTGCAGATTTAACAGATGTACCTAATTTTTACGTATCGGTTTGTTACGATGATAATTTCCCAACTGATGGAATTTGGGTGGGTTGGCAGTTTGATGACCCAGCTGGAAATTTGCCTGCTTATACAAACATGGTTCCAAATTCTGGATATTCTATAGTTTTACAATGTAACCAGAATGCAACCCCAACAGGTTCTTTAGGGTATTTGCAGGTTCCTACTTCTATTACAGCGAACAATGGTGATTTTTCAGGCTTTCTATCGCTAGCTGGTCGAAATGGAGTTAATGAAATATTTCTTACCTATCAGAACATCATAATCAATGGTTCGAATGTGGATGATATAAACTTTAAAACGATTACAGGTGCAAGTGGGATTTCTTCATTTAGAGCAAGTACTCCGACAGCCAATATATCTGAAGACTTTGACGAATTGAATGAAGATGCTTCATTGACATTGGAAATTTTAAATATGGAGGGAAAATTACTTTATGAAAAGCAAATTGTGAAGCAAGATATTCATAATAAACTTTCGGAATTTTCGAAGTATTTTTCGTCTTCTATTTATTTTGTGAGGTTAACTTCTTTTGAAACAAGTAAAGTTTATCGTTACAAAACACTACTCGGTCAATAAGTTCTTTACTAACAAAAGGGGTAGGATAAAACCTCCCCTTTTTAACAATTTGTAACATGAAAAATAACTTTATTCATATTAATATATGTATATTCATAGTAACTCTATTTTTAGTATTGTTCTTTCCGATTAAAGTTTCCAGTCAAAACTTCATCTTAATTGGTGATAGATCATTTGGTACTATAGGAGGTGAAAAAGAACCTTTAATTCTAAAATATAATAGTAATATAATTGTTGCTGGAAATTCCTATTATACTGGAATCAATGGTGATAAAACTGAAATATCTTGTTCTCAGGGTGACGTATGGATTTTAATGGTTGACGTTAATTTTAACATTATTTGGGATAAAACCATTGGAGGTTTGGATCAGGATGAAATTCATGGTCTAGCCGTGAGTTCAAACAATTCAATCGTATTCTCAGGGGAAACAAGGAGTGATTCTTCCTGTGAAATCAGCACCTCGACTCGTGGAAATTCAGATCTATGGACTTGTATACTTGATAGCACTGGAAATAAACTGCTCGATACCAGGCATGGTTCAACTAGCTTGGAAACTGGTGGAAAATTAGTTCGCAGTAATGGTGGGGATTATTTAATTTTTGGCGGAAGCAATGGTGGCATTAGTGGTGATAAGACAACTGCAGGGTATGGTAATAAAGATTTTTGGTTGATTCGCACAGATTCTTTTGGAATTAAATTATGGGATAAAACTTATGGAGGAAATGATATTGAATTGTCTAATTTTAATTATGAGTATTTTATTTCTAGGGTTAAAAATGATCACTACCTAATTGGAGGTCGTTCTTATAGCTGGATAAGCGGTACAATTTCAGTAAACGGATTTGGATATTCTGATGCTTGGGTTGCGAAACTTGATTCAGTTGGCAATGTAATATGGGATAATAGATTTGGAGGAAGTGATACTGAGCATGCCAGTAAAATGATTGAGGTGAATGATGGTTATCTGCTCTTAGGTACTTCAAGCTCTAAAACAGGGGGGACGATATTAGATACAGGAATTGCTGGTGCGGATGTATGGTTAGCTAAAATTGATACATTAGGGAATCAGTTATGGGAAAATAGATATGGTGGAATTGATGACGATATTGGTATAGATATTCAAGTGGCACCTGATGGCGGATTTTGGATACTAGGACAAACAGATGGTCCGGCAGGATTTGATGTTTCAGAATCTTCTTATGGAAGTAGAGATTACTGGATTTTTAAAATAGATTCGGCGGGAAATAAAATCTGGGATAAGCGTTTTGGCGGCCCAGGAATTGATGAGGCCATGAGTTTTATCATTATGCCAGATAGTTCAATTTTTATTTGTGGTTACGCAGAAGCTGGAACTTCCGCTGTAAAAACAGACTCTGGGAAAGGGGGAACAGATTATTGGATTGTACATTTCAATTACTACAATAATACCACGGGAATAAACTCAACGACTGCTGCCCATGGAATAACAGTATCACCTAATCCAACACACAATATTTTGAATGTAAAAGGATTGCCAATGGGAGAGTATGAAGCAATTTTATTTGGAATAGATGGTCGCGTGATTAAACAATCTTTATTACAAGGTGGTGATGAAGTGAGATATTCACTTGATGATGCAAGTCCCGGCATGTATTTACTTCGATTTAATGGAGATAAGTTTACTGCAACAATAAAGGTAATGAAGGAGTGATGGAAGTTGACACGCTTTAGTTTTATTCCCTTAATTGTAGTTCATTATTTGCAATTGATCTAATTTGTTTCCATGTAGTTTTATTAACTACGTCTATATGTCATTGGGTTGACTGACAACAGTCATTTTCTATCTTTTTGGTAGATGGTAGCTTCGTACACTGATAAAATTGTACTATGCCCATCTACCAACAAGTTGGAATTATTCCACCCAAACGCCACACCGTATTTCGCCAGCCAAACGGAAATTTATATCACGAAGAACTTTTTGGAACAGAAGGTTTTTCGGGAATGTCGTCACTGGTTTATCATTTGTATCCACCCACGATGGTGAAAGAAAGAGGAGAGCCCTATTCGGTTCGACCAAAAATTGCGATTGAAGATAATTTGCAAGCACGCTCGTATTTAGGATTTAATCTGAAAGCGAAGGATGATTATTTGGAAAGTCGAGTATTGCTTTTTGTAAATGATGATCTTACTATTGGTCTCGCAGCTCCGAAGAAAAGCATGACAGATTATTTTTATAAGAACGGTGATGCCGATGAATTAATTTTTGTGCATCGGGGTTCAGGAACTTTATCTACCATGTATGGATCTATCGATTTTGCATACGGCGATTATTTAGTAATTCCTCGTGGAACAATATATCAAATGCGGTTTAATTCAGAAGATAATCGATTGCAAATTACCGAGTCGTTTAGTCCTATTGAAACGCCACCTCGTTATCGAAATCAGTACGGACAGTTTATGGAAAACTCACCGTTTTGTGAGCGTGATTTTCGTCTTCCGAAAAATTTGGAGACGCACGATGAGATTGGTGATTTCATAATTAAAATTAAAAAGCGTGGGTTGATGTATCCTTATGTTTATCACAATCATCCTTTCGATGTGGTTGGATATGATGGATGTTCTTACCCGTATGCGATGTCGATTTTTAATTTTGAACCCATCACCGGACGCATTCACATGCCACCGCCCATCCATCAACATTTTCAGGGACGAAATTTTGTGATTTGTTCTTTCGTACCTCGAATGTACGATTACCATCCACAAGCCATTCCAGCTCCTTACCATCACAGCAATATTGATAGTGATGAATTATTGTATTATGTAGACGGTGATTTTATGAGTAGAAACGATATCCATCAAGGACAATTCACCTTGCATCCCGGTGGAATTCCACATGGTCCGCACCCTGGGGCCATTGAACGAAGCATTGGCAAGAAAGAAACCAATGAGTTGGCGGTGATGATTGATCCCTTTAATCCTGTAAAAATTACCGAAGCAGCATTGCAACTCGAGGTAGAAGATTATTACCACAGTTGGATGGATCATAACGTGGAGGCCTAGCCGAAAATAGAAGTATAGAGTAAAAATTAATTTAAATATTATTAATTATTGAATTCAATCAAAAGTAAAATGGATAATCTCACACAAGTAAAAAACTATACGTACACAGGAGAGAAGATTTTTGATAAAGCGCAAGATTTTCTTCCCATCAACGGAACCGACTACGTTGAACTTTATGTTGGTAACGCCAAGCAAGCCGCACATTTTTACAAAACTGCTTTGGGCTTTGAAGATTTAGCCTATGCAGGTTTAGAAACTGGAGTTCGCGATCGCACCTCCTATGTTTTGAAGCAGGGAAAAATTCGCATCATATTAACGTCTCCGTTTGATCCTGAATCCGACATTGCTCATCATATTCGTTTGCATGGCGACGGAGTAAAGGTCATCGCGTTGTGGGTAGATGATGCATATGAGCAAACGATAAAAAGAGGAGCGAAGTCGTACTTAAAACCCGAGACCATCAAGGATGATCAAGGTGAAATCCGACGATCGGGAATTCATACCTATGGCGATACCGTCCATCTTTTTATAGAGCGAAAAAACTACAATGGTGATTTCCTACCAGGTTATGAAAAATGGGACAGTGGATACCATCCCACTTCAGTCGGACTCAAATACATTGATCACATGGTGGGCAATGTGAATTTGGGAGCCATGAATGAATGGGCAAAATTTTATGCTGAAGTAATGGGTTTTGCGAACCTCATTACGTTTGACGATAAAGACATCAGCACCGATTATACAGCCTTAATGAGTAAGGTGATGACTAACGGTAATGGCTATATCAAATTCCCCATCAACGAACCAGCAGAGGGAAAAAAGAAATCGCAAATCGAAGAGTATCTCGATTTTTACAAGGGTCCGGGTTGCCAACACATCGCTGTGGCTACGGATGATATCGTCTTCACCATTTCAGAAATGAAAAACCGCGGCATTGATTTTCTCTATGTTCCCGGATCCTATTATGATACCGTTGGTGAGCGAGTAGGGGTAATTGAAGAAGATATGAATGAACTCAAGAAATGGGGCATCATGGTGGATCGTGATGAAGAAGGATATCTCTTACAAATATTCACGAAACCGATTGAAGATCGTCCAACACTGTTCTTAGAAATCATTCAACGCAAAGGAGCGAAATCATTTGGCAAAGGAAACTTCAAAGCATTATTCGAATCCATCGAAGCAGAACAAGAGCGTCGAGGTACTTTATAATTGTATTAATAAAATTAGTAGGTTAGTTTGAGATTGTCGAAATTTCAACACTAGAGGCACTAAAGGGCACTAGAGAACACTAAAGATTAACTAAATTTATAGCCCCCTCTCCTCTGGAGAGGGCAGGGGAGAGGCTTGAATTTTAATGGGACAATGATCTTTTTTTAATTCGAACAATAAGTTTTCAATATGTAGTTTGAGATTGTCTAAATTCAACATTAGAGAACACTATAGAACACAAGAGAACACAAAAGAATATCTCAAATGTATTTAGATTGTTTTTTATAAATCAAATTATCTTTTGAGCTCTCTTGTGACCTCAAGTGACCTCTAGTGCCTCTAGTGTTAAAAAATCCCGCTATAATTGAAGTAGAAATTTAAATCACAAAAAAAGATTTTTCTAGTTTAACGAATTCAACTCTTAAATTAATTTAAAACAAAAAGAGCTGACCATCACTGATCAGCTCTTTCTACTACAATTTTTTTATTTACTTATTGAACATCCGACACACCTCTAATAAGCAATTGTGCATTTGTATTGGGCGGAGTAACAGTCCCTGTAAAGTCACTTAAGATTCCAGTGATGCTAACCGTACCAGACGGAACTGCTGTTCCTGAAAAAGTAGCTGCAGAAGCAGTATACATCGTCATCACTCCAGAAGCATCATTAATTTGTATAGACCCAGCAAAAGTAGCTCCACCGCTAATGGTTGCGTTAGTAATTTTCAATAAAGAACTTTCCCACGAATCGGTTCCAGCCATGTTTGCTAATATTTGAGCAACGGTAACCACTTGTGGCGTCACTGATTTTCCAGTAGCTAATACAACTCCATTAGCAAGTGGAACGTTCGGAGTAGAAGTACCTAATTGCAATAAGCCACTAAACTCTCCCAAACTTTGTCCTGCGATATTGATCGACAATGAATCGCCAATATTGAAGGTGTGATTCGCTGCAAAACGAACGCAAATTCCACCAGTTGCATCTTGAATAAATAAATTCTTCGAGTTTAAGTTGGATGTGTTTCTATCACTCGTTACAACACCTAAAATGTAGACATTGCTATTCACTGCAGTAGTGCTTCCAGTGAAAAGATTTCTTACATCGCTAATGTTGATGAGTGATGCAGGTCCGCCCGCACCGTTACAACGTAAGCTATCCATTTTTGCATCAAACTCATCGCGTACGATCATTTGTTTGTCGGTACTGAAGATGGAGAAAATTCCTTTCAACGTTCCTTTTCCAGTTGGTGTCTTTTTGGTTGCGAAGTTGCAGTATCCACTTGTACGAACAATTACGGAACCTCCATTGCAATCATTCACGATTCTATTTACTGACTGAAATAAAACAGCATCCGCATAAGGTTGATTCGTATCAGCTGGAGAAAATTCACAATTTTGAATTTCTACAAAACGATTTTGCCATTTGTCTGTATTTGATAAGTCAAGGATGGTCACTTTTGCAGGCTGTGGATTTAAGTTATAAACTCCACCAATAATGTGATTATCGACTAAGCTCAACGGAATAGGAGCTGCTTCAGGAAAGGTTCCTGTGTTGTCAACATATCCACCCAGTTGAATTAAATTTCCATAATCACCCATCACCATTCCTTTCAACTTAATGAATACACGACGGCCAACAGGATACTTTGTATGAAATTCAGTTTGATCCAAACGAATGGCGATTCCTGCCGTAGCATCTTCGATCACCATGGTCTTGTAAAAATTTCCTGACTTATCATCAGCAGTAACAACTCCTGAAATGATCCAATCGTTATTGATGGTAATTACTTTATTGAAGACAATGATACTGTCACGATAAATTTTCTTCAGTGAATCAATGGTCATGTTCACATTTAAATTTGGATCAGCACCATTTAAAGGTGGCTCATCGAAATCGTCTTTGCGGCAAGACACGAAATTGATGCTAATCATTGCTAATAAAGCAAGAACTAGTAATTTTTTGGAGGTGTGGAGGAGATTATTCATTTGTAGTAGGTGTTTTTAAATTAATTAAATCTAACAATAACAGAAGCAAAATAATTGCGACCAATACCATAGTAATAACGAGGAGGGAATTTATTTGGATTTTTCTCAGCATAATCAAAACGTAATTGCTCAAATCCTGTTTGAACAATATCTTGATTGTCGAGAATATTAGATACTCCGATATTGAATAATAAGAATGCGTTTCTCTTGAAGCCTTTGAAGATATCACTTACTCTCCATGACTTGGTTCCGAAGAAATCAAGTGTGAATTGTCCGTCTGACTTTTGTTGATCGATGATGTCTTCACGCAAAGTACCATCTGCCAATAATTCAACTCCGCTCACTGTTCTACGAGCTGGATTGAAATCGGTATAGTTGTTTCCGAAATAATTGGCTGATAAAATCGCAGTCCAGAATTTCTTTGAACGATAAGTGATCCCTACCATGCCAGCATGTTGAGGACCGTTCGCAAAGAAGAAATTTTTAGAATAGATGGTTTCATCTACTGCTAAAACGGTAGCGTTGTTATCCTGTGTGATGGTAGCCTTCATTCGGTCAGTATAAAAATACTCTCCAATGGCAGCTGCAACATTGGTGCTCCAACCTTGACCTAATGTCACTTCAGTTCCAAACTCTAATCCAGTATGACGTCGATCAATATTACTCAAGGTGTAATTTACAAAAGTTCTAAAGTCGTCATGCCAAAAGTTTACAGCATTATAACCATCGTTCATTTGAGTGTAATAAAGCGTAGCTCTGATTTTTACTTTAGGCGCTCTTAAAATATATCCTCCCTCAACAGAAGTAATTTTTTCTTCTTCTAAATTCGCAATTGCATCATTTCGTGTTCGTGGCGAAACATAAACGTTTTCAAATAGTGGAGCACGTGTTTCATACGCACCGTTCAAGAAGAAATAATTTCTTCCATTCAGTTTATATGTTACACCACCTTTCGCACCATACGTACTGAAGTTTTCTTTCTTTGAATCGCCGAATGAACTATTCGCAAAGATTCCGTTTCTGTATTTACCTGTTCTGTAAAACTCCGTGGAGGCTACATGGAATGCAGCAAAGAAATCAACTCGGTTAAATTTGAACTGAGCTTGTGCCCAACCCATGTTTTTGTTTACAGTAGAAACATAGTAATATCCAAATTTATCTCCCTCATGTAAAATACGATTTGGTGTTTCTAAATTGTTTTGAAGTGCTTCGCTCGAATCCGGAAAATCTTGCTCTGCCCATTGATTTAAGTCAACATAAAATTCTCCACCCAAAAGATCACCAACACGTTTGTAGTTTTCTGATTTTTGACTTTGAGCCAATATTCCAGCACTCAAAACAACATGATCGCTGATTACTTGATTGTAGTTCATCGCAAAGGTGAGACGCTTATTTTCAGTTACGCGCTCTTCAATGATATAACGTGAACGCTTACCCGATATATTGTTTCCCGTAATTCCATTTGCATCAAAAACCGTTTCGTTTGAATTTTGATTTGTATTGTAAATACTTTCCCAATCTACCTGACGATAGTTTTCATCGGTCTGCCATAAATAAGTAGCTTGCGCTTTCAAATCAGGATCCGTAATGTAACTGGGTAAACGACGGTAATAATCAGGACGAGGATCTGTAGCATTAAACCAATCGAATCCACTTAAGCTTGTCATTCCATATTGATAACCGATCGATGTTTCTAGTTCCGATTTCGGATTTATTTTCCATTCATGACTCAAAATAGTCAATGGTTGTTGTTGACGCGCGTGACGTGCATTACGCACTTTTCCATTCTGATATCCCCAGTTAGGATTGTAATAATTAGATCCCGCTAAATCGTAAGCTTCTTGAATAGCAGGATTAGCGCGACCATTCAATGTGTTTGCACCAAGATGTGTTAAGCTTAATGAATGATTATTTCCAAAACGTTTTTCAATCGAACCATACCAAGACCATCCATCTGTAAAAGTTCCTGGAACATAATTCTCTTCACCCCAACGACGAGACATAGAAGCAGCAAATGCCCATCCTCCCGCTAATAATCCAGTACCATAAGAAGCCATCAATCGATTATTGTAAGTACGATTTGAATTCGCATAACTCAATGAAAATTGTTTACGTTGTTTTGATGCACGTGAATCAATGCTGAAGGATCCATCTAAACTTCCATAAGTGTAATTAGAAGGATTTAATCCAAATGTAGATTCACGACTACGTGTTACATCGTTCAATCCAGCCCATGATCCAAATAAAGTTCGGCTGCTTGAAAGATCTTCAGCAGGAATTCCATTCATCAATGTTAAGTTTTCATTATCATATCCACGATTTCTAAATCGACCCGCACTAAAATTAAATGCGGCTGCACTTGCAAAAGGATCGCGGCTTGCTGATAAAACACCAGCTACACTCGGTGAAGAACCTTCACGAGTATCACTATCACTAAGCGTAATGGTAGGTAAGTCTTGAGAGTTAGTTTGTGAATTTTCAGCGTGAATAGCAGAGAGAGGACCTAAGTCTAAAGAAGTAGAATTAACTTCAACTTCTTTAACTGTTTTATCATAACCTTCCGAAGTAACCTCCAAAGTATATTTTCCAAAAGGCACATTCTTGAATTCAAAAGCTCCTATCGAAGAAGTTTGTGTAGTTAGTGTGGTAGTACCGATTAGTGAAACTTGAGCATCCATCAATGGAGATCGAGTATCATTATCCTGTAAGATCCCTTTCACCATACCATTCTGCGAGAAGGCCGAGGAAGAAAGTAAAAAGAAGAAACTTAGTATGAGTAGAGGAATGCGCATATAATTTGTATTCTAGATAATTAGGGAGGGCAAAAGTACTTAATACTATCGTGAGATTTGTTAAATTAATGGTTCAACCTTTTATTTTGTTATTAAATTTTCAAGAATAGTCATTTCATACCTGCATTTCTTAGTTTTGTGATCTGTAAAATGAAAAAACTCGCCTTTATCTCCCTCTCTATTTGGCTGCTTTTGGCAGTTGGATCTTCCGCAAATGCTCAGGATAAGCAATATTCTGTGTCTGTTGTTGGCTTCTATAATCTTGAAAATCTGTTTGATACGATAAATCAACCTGATGTTAACGATGAGGAATTTACGCCCAACGGATCTAATCTATATACTCCAGTAGTTTATAAAGATAAATTAAGCAAATTGGAGCAAGTGTTAAGTGATATCGGAACTGATTTTACGCCTGATGGTCTCTCTGTTTTTGGCGTTGCTGAGATTGAGAATGAATCGGTACTGAAGGATTTAGCGAATCAGCCGAAGCTTAAACCTCGTCACTATCAAATTGTTCACTACAATAGTCCCGATGAGCGTGGGATTGATGTAGCTCTCTTGTATAATCCAAAGTATCTAAAAGTCATTTACTCTCAGAGTCTTAACGTTCCGTTGAAGAATAGCGATGGAACTCCTCGACATACTAGAGATGTATTATATGTTTATGGAATGTATAATGGAGAGCCGATGCATTTTTTTGTGAATCACTGGCCTTCCCGAAGAGGGGGCGAAGAAGCTTCTGCTCCTGGAAGAGCTATGGCTGCTCAAGTAGCTAAAACTTGTATCGATTCCATCATGAAAGATAATCCCAATGCTAAAGTAATTTTAATGGGCGATTTGAATGATGATCCCGTGAGTCCGTCGGTTGCAAAGGTGTTGAAGTCGAGTGGTGAAAAAGAAAAAATTAAACAAAGTGAATTGTATAATCCTTGGGTGAGTTATTACAAAGAAGGAATAGGAACCTTGGCGTATAATGATGCATGGAATTTGTTCGATCAAATTATCGTTTCAGAGGCATTTCTTCCAAAAAGTCAAACTGGTTTTTTCTTGCATAAAGCGTTAATTTATAAGAAGGAATTTATGATTCAAGATTCCGGTAGGTATAAAGGCTATCCGAAACGTACTTATGATTTTTCAGTTTATTTGGGAGGATATTCGGACCATTTTCCAACGTATTTAGTGTTGTTAAAAAGTAAGTAAAATAAGTTGTTGTTGATGGATTTAATTATTGTTCGACATGCTAAATCCTTGCATGAGGAGTATATCTCAAGAGATATAGAACGTCATCTTTTCGAGAGAGGATATTCCGATGCGTCACTTTCAGCTGATTGGTGTATTGCAAATAAATTGAACCCAGATTTTATTTTGAGTAGTCCTGCCATTCGTTCATTTAGTAATGCTTTGATTTTTGACAATAAATTTTGATTTTCTCCTCAGAAAATAGAATTGAAGAATGCTGTTTATGATGCTACGTATCAGAGTTTGTTATTGGTGCTAGAGGAGGCAATGATAAAAGAAGGGACTTATATGCTTTTCGGGCATAATCCCGGACTTACTGATCTTATCAATTATTTATGTGGGCATGTTTGCGTGAATTTACCCACATCAGCAGTGGTTCATATTCGTTTGAATAAAGAGATTTCTAAGAGATGGACAGAAGGTGCTGGGGAGGTAATTAAGAAGTTTTCAGGGAATAAATCATTTTAGTTTATTTAACATTAACTTTATATTGGATTGATGAATTAGTCTTTCCTTTGCAAATTCGTATGAAATAATAATTACTTCATATTGACATAATATTAAAACGACCTACTATCATGGAAAAATTAAGTAGAAAACAAATTGAATCACAACTAATACAAGAAATTACTGCTTTATTGTCGAAGACAAATGGTAAAGCTGCTCAAAAAATTGAAAAGCAAATTAAGGCGGCTTCAAAAGATTTAGTAAAAAAATTGTCTAAGAAAATTGAGCAAGCCGAGGCAAAAGCTACTCAGTTAGCAAAGAAGCAAGCTGAGATTTTAAAGAAAGCGACAGCTTCAGTAGCAAAAAAGAAAGCTCCTAAAAAAGCTCCAAAAAATGCAGCGAAGAAAGCGGTTAAAAAAAATAAAGTAGCTGCAAATTCAAAAGTAGTGAGAAGAAAAAATATTAAATTACCTACAGCGCCTAAACGTAAGAAGTAATTCTCCTTTATGAAAGGTAAACATTTTTTATTAGTAAATCGCGACATTAGTTGGTTGTCATTTAATGATCGCGTTTTGCAGGAAGCGAACGACCCTTCCGTTCCTTTGTTGGAGCGCATGAAGTTTTTGGGGATTGTTTCTAATAATAGAGATGAGTTTTTTAGAGTGCGTATCGCTACCATCAAAAGGATGGCACGATTGGGAAAACAAGGTGCACAAATTATGGGCGAAGACCCAGTTGCATTGTTAGATTCAATTCAAGAAATAATTATTCGTCAACAAGAAGAGTTTGATAATAGTTATGGAAACTTGTTACGCGAATTGGAACTGGCAGGAATCTTTATTGTGAATGAAAAACAATTAAAGCCCGATCAAAGTGAATTCACTCGACAGTTTTTTAGAGAGCAAGTACTACCCACATTGGTTCCGATTTTGCTCGATAATGTAACCGAATTCCCCTATCTCCGTGATCGTAGTATTTATTTTTTAGTGATCATGCATCACAAAAATGGAAAAGAGCGATATGCCTTGGTGGAAATTCCAACGCATATTCTTCCTCGATTTATTGTAATTCCGAAAGAGAATAAATACATTATATTGATTGATGATATTATTCGATATTCTTTGGATGATTTGTTTTTTAGTTTTGAGTATGAACGCATCAGTGCTTATACCATCAAACTAACTCGCGATGCGGAATTGGATATAGAGAATGATGTTACAAAAAGTTTAATTAAGAAAGTTTCAGAGAGTGTTAAGAGGAGGAAGAAAGGGCAACCTGTCCGACTAATTTACGACGAGGAAATGCCAGAATCGGCAATTACTTATTTAATGAAACGTATTAAGTTTGGTAAAGGCGATCAACCCATTCCAGCAGGACGTTATCATAATTTTGTTGATTTTATTAAGTTTCCATCGCTCAATAAACCCGAGTTGTTTTCTAAGAAAGTGCAGCCGCTTTCTCATCCTGAATTACTGCCTAAACATAGTGTGTTGAAAGTAATTAAGGAGAAGGATATTTTGCTTTCATTTCCATATCAAAGTTATCATCACATCATCGATGTTTTGCGCGAAGCTTCCATGGATCCGAAAGTACTTAGTATTGAAATTACATTGTATCGACTCAGCGAAGATTCCCATGTGGTGAATGCTTTGATTAATTCTATTCGTAATGGGAAGCAAGTGACTGTAGTAGTAGAGTTGCAAGCGCGCTTTGATGAAGAGAATAATATTAAATGGACCAATCGCTTGAATGAAGAGGGTGCCAAAGTAATTTACGGTGTGCCGGGATTGAAAATGCACAGTAAGCTTTTTTTAATTCGAAGATTAGAGCATAGTAAAGAAGTATTGTATGCC
>JANOAX010000097.1:0-20295 GCA_031411335.1 Bacteroidota bacterium | reverse complement strand
TGCCTTTTCGCATTGACAGCGTTTTGGTATTGGGCGGACGACCAAGACTATTTTCAAAGTAATTATAACGACTTGACCGAACAACAAAGTCAAATTTTTAAGTGGCGTTCAGACAATGACAATTTTGACCTTCCGCAAATTTATCGACAACATTTTGCCGACACTGAATTTATATTTCCACGACAAGAAGTTTCTCAAATCAAACTATTCAAAAACACTTCCATTGTTAGCGTTTTTACTGGCAAGGCCTTAAAACAAAATCAGGTTGACAGTTTTTTAAAGTTTTGTAACGACACTGCAAATTTCGAATGGGGCGAAACAACTTGGGGACTTAATGAAGCTGAATATTTCGTAAGACTTTACAATTCCAACGACATAGTTGTAGGTAAAATTTACTTTTGCCTTGCTGACTGCGGTCACATACACGCCCGACCATTTTCACCATCAATGAAATTTGGTATGCTATCGACAATTGGACTTGAGAAAATCAACAAACTAATTAATGACAAAGACCAATGGGAATAGACACGGACGAAGAAGCACATACGCATAACAGCACATTTGCAATAGGCGGGGTTTTCCCGCTAAGGCGGGACAAGCTGTGCTCCGTAGAAAATTTTGTGGTTACAGAAAATTTGTATCTTCGAATAAACATCTGTGGTGAAAATCCCGCCCGAGCGCAAAGCCCCGGAACGTTATGCGTCATGCTTGGCGGCAGTGCTAACTTGAAACATTCTGCAAGAAACGAACAGACATAAACACTTCTATAGACGATGCAAAGATTTTTGAAAATAGTTTTCTGGACTTCAATTCTCCTTCTTAGCTTTTGGGTAATGACGGCAATTTTAAGAAACTTCGTTCCGCTTGAGTTCTCAAACAATGAAAATGAGTTTATTTATGAAAGTATTCGTTTTTTCGGATTTCCAATTGCCATCATGCTTACTTTGACAGGAACGATAAAAAGCAAAGACACATCGGGTTCAATTGCGACTAAAATCTTTTTGACAATTTGCGTTTCTACTTTTTCAATTTTCATTATGGTTATGACATTGTTTGCTGGTATGTGCGACTGGACAACTGACAAAATATTTTTTAAGAACAAGCAAAACTCTTCAATCAAAATTGTTCAGCGTAGTTTCGGTTGCGGTGCAACGGACAGTTCCCCTGCAACTCTCAAAGTATTTAAGGTTAGAGAAATTACACCGTATCTAATTTGGGTAACAAGTATTGACACCAATCAAATTAATAAAGTCGATTGGAAGAGAATAGAAAACAACAAACAATGACATTGCATCAACAGACACTTACAAAGTGCAAAATGAATTATTATTTGACTTTTATTTTTATGATAGTTTCTGCTTCGTTATTTGGACAGAACAAGTCAACTCCAATTCCTATTAAATGGATTGACAATCTTACAGGCGACTTTTCGTTTTCCAATTTGTGGGATTTTCCAAATGGAGTTGAAGTAAAGCAAGACGGCAGAGCAGGTTGTTCAGATGATGGATTTTGCCCTAAAAGATGTTATGCAATGCTTGACAGCAATGGAATTGTTCTCAAAGATTCTGTAAAAATATTTTACCAATTGTTAGACACAACTCATCAAGTCCATTCCATCCAATGTGATGCTCGGTGTTACGAGTGGGACGGCACGGATTTCATAGATGTTTTACGAAAGACAAAAGACAGTGTTCATTGCTCAACAGCATATGGCATTTCAACACACTGTAGTTTACAACTTGGCATTACAAATAACATTTGTTTTGCCACCATTGAGTTAAACAGCATTGTTGACAAAGGAAGTGCTACATATTATTGCACAGATGGTTCTATTTCTATTGATAAGAATCTTTGGCAAGATGGAATAATGAAAGCTGAATTCAATTTCAATTTTAAGAACAATGAGAATCCGAAGAAACCAATTTATTGGAAAGGGAAAATCTATGCAAAAATAAAAACGATTTAAAATAATATGACTTCAAACATTGACCGACACGATAAACAACTTCTAATAAACAGTTGTGCGAACTTCAAACAGATGTGCCTTGAACAAGCAGTAGCACTAACTTTCGGAATTCTAATGAGCATTTTTTTCGGCCCAACACAAACAATTTAAAGCGATGAATAAGAAGGCAGAAATTTTAGAGGCGATAACGAAAGCAGGGTTTCCTAAAACGGAAGTTGCTGTTAGTGTTGACGAATTTTTTGACGGCAATGTGGACGATAGTTCAATAGGTGCAAACCTTTATCCCGAACAACCTTCGCTGCAAACCTTTTACGATACATTTAAAACAATGCTGACATCTGATAAAGTTGAAAACATTTTTGTCAGAATTGCAGATACAGAAGATTCAGATTGGTTTTATACTGACACTGTTTATGTTGCTGGCGATGCGACAATGGAAGAAGTAACTGAAATGCTAAAGGCATTACAGCCAACTGAAATTTATTCTGATTGGTTGTATGGAAAACCTGTAAACATACCTAATGTAAACACAAACAAAAATATTTATAGTGTATGGTGGGACTAAAAATTCTTTGACATAAGAAATAAACATGGAGACTATTGATTTTTTAGAACTTAAAGACCAGATTGAATTACAGTTGAAGAACAACTTCAGTTTTGAATTGTTGGAATTACAATATGCACCATATGCGTTTGGTAATGGTATGATAGCATATAGAATTAAAGGAAGGGTTGTCAAAATAATTTATGACGGCAAAGACAATCAAATTGAATTAATGGTTTCTGCTTATCATGTCAAGTATGACCGGGCAGAGTTGACAACAGTTTTTTCAGGGCTACCAACCGACTTTATAAACAATGGAATTGCAGCACTAAAAAATAATTTCAAATGATAACAAAATGATGATAATATTATTTCTAACAACCTTTGGTGCGAACTTCTGGCAGACTAATTTCGAAGAAGCAGTAGCACGAACGCATAACAGCGGGGTTAAGAAATTGGCGGTTCAGTGGGTAAATAAAGCTTTGTGCTTCGTATCAAGTTCAGTGCTGGCAGCCAGTTTTGTGCTCCGAAATCGCCAACTTCTTGTAGCTGCGGAACGATAGGCACAATACTTTTTAGGCTATGGAAATACCTTGTAAATCTCTTGCCGATGAACTACGCGAGAAAATATCACCGTTTCTTTTTCAAAGAAAAATCCCACTCTTTAATTACCAATTCTAATTCGGTATGCAGACTTATGACCAGTTAATTTTTTAAGTTTAGGAATTTCGGAAAAACTCTTTGAAGCCTCAATCAATTGAATCAGTTTAACAAGCTTAGCTTTATCTTACTTATGATTTAATACGTCAATATCCTTAGAAAATCTACTTAAAAACTCGACCTTCATTATGATTTAAGTTTCTTCATTATACCTTCTCTGCTCACTTTTTTTGACTTATCTGCAGACTTCAAAAGTTTTGATAAACCAAGATCCTCAAGTTCTTCTTTAGACATTGTAGAGGCAGAAACTCCTAGTTTCTTGAGCAAGTCACTTATGAACTTAAACTCAGTATTGGTTTTTGGGATTATGAGTACGGCTTTCATAGACACAAATATACAAAAAAAAGGAAAAGTACTGTGCCTAACAGGTCCTTTGCGTCAGACGGGCATTTTGTTACATAGAAATTAATTGGTAATTTTAATATCTCAAATAAATAGAAATCACGCTCCGTTCGCGAAGCCTCGCGACCGCCCGCCCCGAAGTGTCGAGCGCAAAGCCCCGGAACGTTAGCAGCAATTTAAAATGAGTATAATAACCTAAATAAGTATGCAAAAGATTCGATTAATTTTATATGGTTTTACTTTTTTCTTTAGTACCAGTTTTCTTTATCAACATGATTGGTTTTTATTTGAGTCTAATAACTTTTCGGTAATATTTCCCAAAAAACCTGAAACAGAAATTACAACTACACCTAGTGATTTGGGAGACTTAAAAGTGGAAATTTTGACGTATGATGGATCAATGAACAATGACGAAAATTATCTTTACGCAATAGCTATTTCCGAATATCCAGATTCAATGATAAACTCAAGTATTACAAGTAAATTGGAAACTTTTTTCAAAAATTCTATTGATGAAACTGTGAAAAATCTTCAAGGGAAATTATTATCTGAAAAAAATATTGAAATAAAAGAATTTCCTGGTAAAGAAATTAGAGTAGACTATGGAAATGGCCTTGCAATAATTATGATGCGGCTCTATCTTGTTCATAACAAAGTATACATTCTCCAAACAATTACAGAAACAAGCAAAGAGTCAAACTCATCGGTATTAAAGTTTCACAATTCTTTCAAGTTAAAGTAATTTAAACAGCTGTTAACACACGGTTGGCAAAAAAGCGGTTTCATCGGTTAAATAAATTTATAGCTTCGAATAATGTTCACCTAAAAGATTTAACTTAGTACTTCGGAATCCGCTTCTTCACCAAGCGCCAAAACGTAATGTGCAACTAAATACGATTTTTCCTCTATCGAAAATCATTCAAAGATAAGAACTATAAAATCAAACATCAATGACAAATACAAGAAATATTTTAAGAATAATTTTTGCTTTGACTTTACTTGTTTCGTGTGGGGGTGGACAAACAGACAATAACGATTCGACCAATCAAGAAACACCAAAGGCATTAAAAGACGACGAACTAGATTTGAAAAGTTACAGTCGTTCAGGTGACTTGACTGAAGAACTCTACCAAGAACTTGTTGGCAAAACACCAGCACTTAAAAAACTGGAGGAAGACCTTGACGCTTTTAGTCCGCAGCCGAAAGACCTTAATGAAAAGTTCCAGCAGTATGACAGCAAATCCAAAAATTATTACAGTTCAGCCATCTATAAAGCATCTGCAATTGGAGACAGTTTACTAAAAAAGAAAATTATTGAACTCATTACGACAAGCAATAATAAATACTCTACCAAGACAGCAGAACTTAATTCGTTGCTTAAACAAATTTCAAAAAATGGTGCGACACTCAACGACCACCATTCTGTTTTAAAAATCGTATTGACGCTTCCCATAATCGAAAAATACCAAGACGACAACAAGCCAAACAAAGGTGAATTTATTGACTTGATAAAACAACAGGAAAATTTAATTTTACAAACTGACAGTTTAACACCCGTATATTGAATGAAATTAGTCAGATGTAAGAAATAGAGAATTTGGCTGCACATAACAAGCGGTCAGCTTAAAAGACGACACCAACAATGAAATGGACGACAATAATCATAGCTCTATTTGGACTTACTACCTGTAACAATCGGACAGACAAAAACGTGGTTGACGAAAAAGTCAAAACGATTCACGATGACAGTTTGTATATTTACAGCAACGAAATAAATAGTGCTGACGGAAAACCATACAAAGAATTTCATAACTGCAACTTTGACAACTTTATCGCAGACAAGAAAACGCCTAAACTTGCAAAAGACATTTATCTTGACAAGGAATGGAATTTAAGCAACGACAATGAAGCACTTGCTTTGCTTGACAGTTTGACCGCTAAAAATAAACCTTCCAGACCATTTTATTTTAAAGTTGTAACTAAGACATACAAAAAATCAGACGGCTATTTTTCAGAAGGACTTGGTCTTGCTGGAAAAGAATATGTAGAAAATAACACCAAAGAATTTATCTCAAATTTTGACAACAAAGACTGCTTTTCCGACAATGATCTCACGACTTGGACACACATCTTAATTCTTGAATTTAGTATTAGCGGAGAAGGAGAATATGACAAACCAATCATTGACGCCTATATCAAAAAACTAAAATCAAATTGCAACGACTGTTCACCGACACAAAAAGAAAACATTAATAAATTTAGCTTAACATTGAAAAAGGAATGGAAGGAGTTTTTGAAACATATAGACTAATGGTTGACAGACAAGAAAGCCGAACCGATAACAGCGCCTTTGCGTCAGGCGGGCATTTTGTTACATAGAAATTAATTGGTAGATTTAAACTCTCAATAAATAGAAATCACGCTCCGTTCGCGAAGCCTCGCGACCGCCCGTCCCGAAGTGTCGAGCGCAAAGCCCCGGAACGTAAGTACCAATGCATAAAGTTAAATAAACAATAAAAATGGACAACTATGAAACTAAAACTACTATTAGCTACTTTGATAGCGACACTTTTATTTACTTCCGGAGTCTCTTTTTCACAAGTAAATACTTATTTTCTAAATGACCCTGTGTGGCAGACAAGCAGTTCTTGTGCCGTGCCCTACCCCTGTATACAGAATGAATCGTACAATTCTTATACGAATGGTGACACTATATTAAATTCACTCGTTTATAAAAAAATATACAAAAAAGGACAGGGCACTTACAACTGGATGGCTCCTCCTCCTATTGGTTGCTCGGGTTCGTACAATTATATTGACACTATTCCTTCGTACTTCCTCCGATCAGCGGGTAAACAAATCTTTTTGCGCCAACCTATGGATACCAGTGAGTATATGCTATATGATTTCAATCTTATAGTAGGTGATACACTTCCACTAACATATAATAATTTTGCAACCGATATTACAGTTACTGCAATTGACAGCATTTATACTTCAAACGGTTATCGCAAACGCTTTGCATTGACAGGAAGCACATGGGCACAATATCTTCTCGAAGGCATAGGACATTCAAAGGGATTGGTTGAGCCTATGAATGTCCCTCTCGAATGTGGTTATAATTTAGATTGTTTCAGCTTAAATGATACAGCTTATTTTCCTTCAAATGGACCGACATGTAACATGCATGTAGGAATTATTTCATACAAAAACGAAATCTCACATTCAGTTTTTCCCAACCCCTTTAATACTTTTACTACTATACAAATTAATTCAATGATAAATAATGCTGAACTGAATATCTACAATCTCTACGGACAAAAAATTAAAACAATAAAAGACATTTCAGGGGACAGAATAAAAATTGAAAGAGGGTTTTTAAGTTCAGGACTTTATTTCTATGAATTAAGGCAAAACTTTAAAAATATTGCAACAGGAAAACTAATAGTTACGGACTGACAGAAAAGTACTAGCACTAATAGCACATTTGCAATAGGCGGGGTTTCGTACCTGCCTGCAGTAGTAGGCTCCGAATATAGTTTTGCGGTTACAAAAAGATTATATCTTCGATTAAACACCTGCCTGCCGGAAGGCAGGTTTGTGGTGAAAACCCCACTATCGCAAACCCCCGAAACGTTAGGTGTAACCTTCCGAAATATTCTAACAAACAAAACGAAAAAATAAATGGAAAAAGAATTTAAAAACTGTCAGTCTTGTGGAATGCCATTAAAACGAGACGAAAAAGGAGGCGGAACAAATGCAGACCAAAGCATTAGCAAAAAATATTGTTCCTACTGCTATGAAAATGGCAAATTTGTTTACAAAGGAGATAATGTTTTAGAATTTCAAGAATATTGCAAACAGAAAATGATGGAAGGTGGACATTCGAGATTTTTTTCTTGGCTATTTACGAGAGGAATGAAGCGTCTGGACAGATGGAAATCTTAAAAATAAATGTGGAATAATTCATAAACAGGGCAGCACTTAACTGCGCCTTTGCTCCCGACACTTCTGGGAGGCGGGCAAGCATTTTGCTACATAGAATTTAATTGGTAATTTTAATATCTCAAATAAATAGAAATCACGCTCCGTCCCGAAGTGTTGGGAGCGAAGCCTCGCGACCGCCCGAACCTGCCTGCGAGAGCCAGGCGCAAAGCCCAGGAACGTTATTAGTGATGCTAACACTCCGAATTAACGACAATGCTAACATCAAAATTTAATTTTAATTCCAATGAAACAAAATAATTTAATAATGATATTAGCAATTCTTATTGCTTCGTTTTCAGCAAAGGCTCAATGGACAACAATATCTTCTGGAACGACTTATAATTTATCTCAGATAGATTTTCCTGATTCACTTACAGGTTATGTTCTTGGAAAAGCCGCTAACAATGCTGGTGAATTATTAAAAACGGTTGATGGAGGTATAACGTGGAACTCCATTTTAAACAATCATAAAATGTTTTGTTTTGATTTTCTAAATAAAGATACAGGAGTAGTAGTTTCAAATGATACAATATTTATCACTTACAATGGTGGCATTAATTGGAATCCACAATTGAGTCCCACTTTTAATAATTCGCGTTTATTCCATATGAACACTTTGACTGAATGGTTTATAATATCTACTCAAGGTTCAGGTTACACTACAGATGGTGGTGCTAATTGGTTTAATGGAAGTACATGGGGAACCATACCAATTGCACCAACAGATTTTCAATTTATCAATGATACAACAGTTATTGGCGTGGGTTGGTACACTACAAAATCTTTTATCTCGAATGATAGAGGATTACACTTTGCTGATTTAAGCTATTTTAATCCGATGGGTTCTGGAACTATTTATTCCGTTTGTTTTCCAAGTTCGAGTATTGGTTTTGCAACTGGAAACAACCGTATATTAAAATCAATTGATGGCGGAATTAATTACTCAAAGATTGATAGTACTCTTGGATTTGATATTAACTGTCTCCGCTATATTGACAGTAATAATTTATATGGAGTTGGATACAACGGTGGCATAGCAAAAACATCTGATGGTGGTTCAAGTTGGACAACTGATATTTCACCAACTACAAATAAATTAAATAAAATTATTTTTATTAAACAGCATACTTCAATAGCAATTGGTGATAGTGGGACTATTTTAATGAATACAAACATAGTAACTGAAATTGAAAACTTCGACTCAAACGAAAATAGTGTTGCAGTTTACCCAAATCCTTTTACGTTCTTAACAACAATAGCATTTACAGAAGAACAAAAGAACACCACAATAAAAATAACTGACCTGCTTGGAAAAGTCATAAAGTCATTAACATTTACGGGCAAACAATTGACAATAGAGAAAGCAGAAATGAAAGCGGGTATATACTTTGTGCAGACTACTGACAAAAAGAAAAACGTTTACATCAAGAAATTAATAATACAATAAACTCTTGAAACACTTGACATCTAAAGAAAGCACTTCTGCTAACAGCACACCTACCCTTCAGGCAGGAAGGTTTCAATAGGCGGGCCTGCATCGCTTTCACTGTAGCTCCAGCGGAGCAAAGTCGGCAGACAGGGGTTTCCTGCTTAGGCGGAACAGGCTGTGCTCCGTAGATCCCGCAATACTGCTGGACAAAGTGGAAATTTATCCCGAGGCTATCAGGCCTCCTAATCATACCGCAGCGCCATCGGCAAACCTTTGGCGGCCGTTGGATAGCTATTGGTATAAGTGCTAATAATTCCCGCCCATCGCAAATCTGATAAACGTTTGGTCCAACGTAACGGACGACACAACAAACAATGACAACGACAAAAATCTATAAATTATTGACCTATTGTATTTCGACAATTTGGATTGCAAACGGTCTATTTTGTAAAGTTTTAAATCTTGTTCCTCGACACGCACAAATTGTGAAACGTATTTTACATGTTGATCTTATGACAGCAAATATTTTCACAATTCTAATCGGACTATCAGAAATTATTATGGGAGTCTGGATTTTAAGTGGCTATAAGACAAAGATAAATGCCATCGTACAAATTGTAGTCGTAGCGACAATGAACACCATCGAATTTATACTTGCCCTCGACTTATTACTTTGGGGAAAACTAAATTCACTGTTTGCATTTATATTTATTTTAGTTGTTTACTTCAACGAATTTTATTTTAACAAGAAGCAATTCCAATAAAGCAATGCTATCATTTTTAAAAAACCATCCATTTGCAGTTGAAGCGTATTTTGAAAGTTCGCTTGTTTTGACTTTTGCAGTTCCAAAAGAACAATTACAAAATCTTATACCTGAATGTTTACAACTTGACACTTATCAAGATAAATGGGCTTTTGTTGCTGTAGCAATGGTTCAAACAAATGACTTGAGACCTAAAGGGTTTCCGAAATTTATGGGCAACAACTTTTTTCTTATTGGTTATCGTGTTTTTGTTCGCTACACAAATAATGCAGGTAAAAGTTTACGCGGTTTGTATATTCTAAAATCAGAAACAGACAAAATGAAAATGGAATTTTTTGGAAACATATTTACCCATTATAACTACACCACAACAGACATAAAGCAAATTGAACAACAAAACACTAAAGAAATATCCTCGATTAAATCAAAGTTTAAAATCACAATAGACAAAACGGAAGAAGAAATTTACTTGCCTGAACTTTCACCATTTGCAGAATGGAAGGATGCAAGAAGATTTGCTGGACCTTTGCCTTTTACGTTTACTTATAATAAAGAAACCAAAGAAGTGCTCATCATTGAAGGAGTAAGACAAAACTGGACGCCAAATCCAGTAAATGTGATTGATTACAATTTTGATTTTTTAAGTTATCTAAAACTTGTAAAACCAGTATTAGCAAACGCTTTTATTATTAAAAATATTCCCTACTATTGGAAAAAAGGCAAAATTGAACAATGGAAATAAAGAGACGAAATTTTCAAGGTGTATTAAATATTTTAAGTTTTAACCGACACTTTTATGTGTTTGGGTTCATTGCTTTGGCACTAATTATTGGCAGTAAATTTATTTTCATTTGGCCAAACGGTATGTATTGGTTAGCTATTTTGGTATTCATGTATGGACTAACTATGCCATTAATTGTTTCTGCTTATGTTTATGATTTCTCTGGATTTTATAATTTTGATTGGTTAAAGAAAATGAAAATTAAAGATACAAAAGACGTATTCAATTTAAACATCAATGCTGGTTTTGACGAAACAAGTTACATTATAGAAAATATTTTACCTCAATCTAATTTACAAGTGTACGACTTTTACAACTCCAAGCAGCACACAGAACCGGCAATTATCCGAGCTAGAAAAGTGAGTTTCGTTTATCCAAATACTCAACAAATAAATTCAAATTCAATTCCTTTAAAGGACAATTCAGTTGATAATATCTTTTTATTATCAGCAATTCATGAAATCCGTAGACACGATGAAAAAGTGCAATTTTTAAAAGAATGTCGCAGAGTTTGTAAACCAAACGGCAATGTGATTATGGTGGAACATTTGAGAGATTTTCCAAACTTTATAGCATTTACAATTGGCTTTACACACTTTTTCTCAAAAGCAACTTGGAAAAAGGCATTTGAAGAAGCAGGGTTTACATCATTTAAGGAAAAAAAGTTTACACTGTTTATGTCAATTATTAACTGCAACTAATTATGGAGATACATTTTAAAATAATTGGTGTTTTATTAATTGCTCTGGCATTAGTTCACCTTGTCTTTCCAAAGTATTTTAACTGGGACAAAGAACTTAAATCTTTGAGTTTAATCAATCGACAAATGATGACGGTACATACATTTTTCATCGCATTGACTGTATTACTTATGGGTTTACTTTGCTTAACATCTTCGACCGAATTAATTGAAACTAATCTTGGTAAAAAAATATCGCTTGGACTTGGTTTATTCTGGACTGTTCGATTGTTTATTCAGTTTTTTGGCTATTCGACTGACCTGTGGAGAGGAAAGAAATTTGAAACTTTTATGCACATACTATTTTCATTACTTTGGACATATTTAAGTATCATATTTTTGACAACATATTTCAATTAACATCGACAATAATCTTAGCAGACAGAAAAACACCAGATGGCAACAGCGGTTTCGATTCTGTACACCGCAGATATCGCAATTCTCAGGGACACAGTGGAAGTTCATCCCTATAACTATCGGAAGAAGTTTCGTGCTAATAAACCGCGCCCATTGCAAATCTGTAAATCGTTATAGGTAAGGCAATAGAAATATCAAGATAGCATGAAAAGACTTTTAATCTTATTTGGACTGTTGGACATCATCACGCTTTTAAGGAGTTATAAGAATATCCATTTAATAATCACAAATTCCAATGAATTTCCATTACTAATGGCAGGAAGTATTTTACTTTATACCTCACTCTTATTTTCCGCATATTTTCTAATTAATAAAAAAAGATTGGTCTTTGGCTAACCTACGCACAATTTTCAATACGTTTAACACATGCCATTTTTTCCTTTGGCTTCTTATTTAAACTCAGTAAATTCCTTTAGAATTATACAGTGGCAAACAGAAATATCTTCTGGGTAATAGTTGCGCTTGAGATTTTAAGATTAATCTTTACTATCATGATTCATCGAAAATTCTATATTCTAAAAAAGTCGTTACTATATAGAAGCAGACTTACGTAAGAATTGCCCTACCTATAACAGGTGTGTAGCTTGCCAATCAAAATATATTTGGCTTAGCAAGAGATGCAATGGAAAAGATCAGAAAAGAAGAATTACTGAATGAGAGTGGAAATCGCCCTCAAAGGGCAACATTTTCAACTCCGAAGTTTACCTTTCAATTTTAGTAGTGTCGATGTTCCAAAATAAGAGGTTGAGAAATGTGTGAATGATGTAATTGTCTTGTGGGTCCCTGTGAAATGCTTTTAGCTGTCGGGGGAAAAAGTAAAATATGAAACATTTCGACATCGAGAGAAGTCCATCCCTGGACATAAGTTTAAAAGAATTAAAATAAAGGATTAAGTGGAATATCATCTCCTCACAAAGACTAGCCTAACAAACAGTGCAGGTAAACGAATCCCGCAGTACTGCGGGATCTTTCTAAGTCCTTCTTTTTTACTTCCTTATCCCTGATGCATCAAGCTTGGGCAACGAGCGAACACGAACAATTGGAGCTCTAATTTTCTTTACTTTGCAATAAGTTTCAACTTAAATGCTATTAATTAACTTTACAAAAATTAAGATGAATAAAATAATAACAAAGTTTGTACTCATTATCTTGTTGTGCATACAAAGCACAAACTCAAAAGCACAATGCTGCAATTATAAATTGCTTATGCACGACAGCTATGGAGATGGTTGGAATGGTGCTACACTGCAAGTGTTAATAAATAACGTACTTGTTGGAAACTATAGCGCAAGCAACTTTGGTAGCATGGTTTCTTTCTCGGTATGTAACGGAGATAGTTTGGATTTAATTTATACCGCTGGGATATATGAAAACGAGAACTCTTATGAATTGCAGGATTCGTCGTGGAATATTGTTTTTCTGGATGGTCCAACTCCTGCAACAGGAAACGTATTCTCCTCTATAGGAAATTGTAATACGCCTCTTCTACCAGGAAGTCATCCATGCACCGCAATTCCTATTGATACTGGTCTTTGCATTTTTACAAATAATCTTGGTTTTCCGGGCTCTGGCTTGAATCCCAATTGTGGAAACTATATGGGTGGCGATATGTGGTTTAGCATACAAGTACCTGCTTCGGGCAATTTGAGTATTGAAACAGACAGTGGAAACATAAATGATACTGGTATAGCAGCTTGGACCGATAGCACGTGTACTAGTCCGTATAGTATAGGTTGCGATGATGATGCAGGAAATGGATATTATTCATTTCTGCTTTTATACGACCTTACCCCTGGACAAACCATTTATTTACAAGTATGGAAATGGGGAGGAGGTGTAGGTTCATTTCAACTTTGTGTAAATGATTTAGGAACTGTAGTGCTTGACAGTTCAGAAATACCCATAGTAATGATAAACACTTTAGGACAAACCATTATAGAGAACACAAAAGTGAATTGCCTTATGGATATCAAATACAACGGTGCGGGTAATCTTACTTATGTATCGGATAGTGCAAATGTTTATAGTGGTAATATTGGAATATCTATCAGAGGACTCACTTCAGCTGGATATCCGCAGCATCCATATAGTGTTGAAACGCGCGATTCTGTAGGAGCTAATAATGATGTTTCAATTTTAGGAATGCCCGCAGAAAATGATTGGGTTCTGTTATCTAATTTTAATGACCGCTCGCTTATTAAAAACCTCATATCATTTAAAATTTTTGGGGAAATGGGCAATTACAGCCCTCGAGCACAATTGTGTGAAGTACTAATTGATAGCTCTTACAAAGGAATTTATGTAATTGGTGAAAAAATTAAACGGGATGTCAATCGTGTGGACATTGCCAAATTAACCACTGTCGACACTACCGGGGATGATTTGAGTGGAGGATATATTCTTCAGCAAAACTATTGGAACGCAAGCAACAGTTTTCAATCTAATTATTCACCCATTGACCATCCCGGTTTTGATGTTCACTTTGTGTATGAATATCCCGATGAGTTGGCCATTCAGTCTGTACAAAAGGCATATATTGCATCCTATATTGACAGTCTTGAAACAGCACTTTATAGTCCCAATTTTGCTGATCCTGTAACAGGATACCGAAAATATTTAGATGTAAAATCCTTTATCGATTATTTTCTTGTCAATGAGGTAGCCAGAAGTGCAGATGGGTTTAAAAAGAGTGTTTTTTTTCACAAAGACAAATATTCAAACGGTGGTAAACTAAAAGCAGGTCCTGTTTGGGACTTCGACTGGGCATGGAAAAACATGGAAGGTGTTTGCACCTACTTCGAAGGATATTCAGGTGCTGGGTGGGCGCATCAAATCAATGATTGCTTTACTGATAATTATTCAACAGGTTGGTATATTCGTTTGTTACAGGATAGCACATTTAGCAACGAATTACGTTGCACCTTCGAGAATTACAGACAATCAATGTTAGATACCACAAATCTTTTCTCATACATTGACAGTGTAAGAATGCTTGTTCAAAATACACAGGCTAGACATTTTCAAAAATGGCCTATACTTGGCAAGAGTGGCTTTGCTCCAGATTTTGGACCTGTGGCCACCACTTACAATGCGGAACTGGATTCGCTAAAAAATTGGATTAGTATTAGATTGCAATGGCTTGATGCAAACATTCCCGGACTTTGCACTCCAACAGGTGTAACTGAAACGAGTTTATCTACTTCCTTGAATTGTTATCCTAATCCTGCAAAGGATTATTTCAATATTGATTATTACTTGCCTTCAACAATGAAGACGACCGTTCGGTTATACAATTTTTTAGGTACAGAGGTTTTATCAACCCCTACAATAACTCAAAGCATGGGGCAGCATTCACTAGCGCTCGAAACCAAAACGCTTTCGAATGGTATTTACTTTGTAATCTTTGAAAGAGGAAAAGAAATTATATCTAGAAAAATAATTGTAATGAAAAATTAATTTTTCCTATGAAAGCTAAACGCAAACTACGACCATTTCGTCCTCTAACAACCTCTGGTGCGCACCTCCAACCTTTGAGCGTTGAACGAGCGGTAACACAAACGTATATCAGTAACTTTCCAAAAGAAAAGATTTTGTTCTACAAAGATAGCTATGAGGTTAATCAGAAAATTATCTTTTCAAATTAATTTTCTGGTGAATGTCCCACCCATTGGTTAACTGCAACCAGTTATACGACATACTAGAAAACAATGCTAACTTGAAACTGATTGCTCAAAATGAACTGTGATATATCCAATAATTGCAACATGACCAAAATAAAATTCTGCTTTACCTTCCTTTTTCTCTTTTGCGCTGCAATTATAAACGCACAGCAAAGTCATATTGACAGTTTGAAACAACAACTGTTGGCAGCCAAAGTGGACAGCGTGAAAATTGATTTAGCGTATCAAATAAGCAAAGCATATTCTAACACCAACCTTGACTCAATGTTGTTTTATAATAAGCAAATAATCGGTTTTTTGCATCATTCATTAGCAACAGAAAAAGCAGACAGCAACAAACTTCAAATCTTGTGGGGTATCTCTAAAATGAATCAATATGTTAGCAATGATTCAATGGTATTTTATGCACAGCAAGCGTTGCTGCTTTGTATAAAAAACAGAAACAGTTTCCCTATCGGCACCGAAGCGCAGGCATTAGCTTCCCTTGCGAGTTCATTGTGGTGGGCAGGAAATTATCCCGATGCCAAGGAAACATATTTTAAAGCATTGCAAATAGCTGAACCACTTGGTGACACCATGCTAATAGGAGAGATTTATAACGGTATAGCAATGGTAAACAGAAATGCAGGCAATTTTCGTGAGGCAATAAACTATTATACTAAAGCAGAAAATTTAACTAAGAATATTCCCGACAACGATGTATTAAATGCACTTTTGGTTGACAAGGGAAAATGCTATGAACAACTCGGCATTCTGGATTCTGCATATACCTATGTTCAGGAATGTCTTTCTATGTATTTCAGAAGATTTAAAGGAAGAAATGTTTGGGGCGGCGGAGTTCATTCAGCAATGGGAATCATTTATTCAAAGATGGGCAAAGAACAACTTGCGGTTGAATATTTCAGACAATCATTTCAACTAAATGAAGAGGTAAATGAAATCCGTTTACTCGCCCGTGGCTATTGTGAATTTGCCGAACATTTTGACCGTTTCCATCAACAGGATTCAGCCATTTACTACGCTACAAAAGGTTTTTTGATTGATAGACAATTCAATCTTTTAGTTCAACAACTTCAAGCCAGCACTTTATTGACCAAACTTTACAAGCAGGAAAATAAAATTGACAGTGCTTTCAAGTATCAGCAACTTATGATTGATACAAGAGAACGAGTTTTCAGCAATGAAAAAATTAATCGCCTGCAAACACTTGAGTTTAATGAACATTTACGGCAGCAAGAGTTAGCATCAGAAAAAACAAAGTCCGAAGAAGAACGAAAACAAAATATTCAGTATGCCTTGATTGCAATAGGACTTGTAACTCTTATTATTTTGTTTCTCTTTCTTAGCCGAAGTTTTATTACCAACACCAAACTGATTTCTTTTTTTGGAGTGATTGCTTTGTTACTTGTTTTTGAATTTTTCAATCTATTACTGCATCCATTCTTAGAAAGAATTACTCATCACTCACCTATATTAATGTTGCTTGCGTTAGTTTGTATTGCAGCTTTGCTTGTGCCCTTGCACCACAAATTAGAAAAGTGGACAACAGTAAAACTGGTGGAGAAAAACAAGGCGACAAGATTGGCGAATGCAAAGAAGACGATTGAACAGTTAGAAGATAATATAAATAATACGAATTAAATTAGCACGAACCTGCCTGCAGCAGGTTCATTGGTGGCAGACCGTTTTCGTTTCCGATCCCGAGGCTTCGGGACGCCAACTTCTTGTAGCTGCAAATCGTTTTCAGTAATGCTTGGGGACGTGCCAACTTGAAACTGACTGCAAGAAATGAACTCTTTAAAACAGAATTACAGACAAATGAAAAAGTATTACATACACACAAAAATCTGCACCCTGCTGTTATTGATTTTATTTATTCCCTGCTACGGACAAGTAAGCGGAAATATGTTTCGTTGCAGTTTGAAGGATAAAGTCGGAAATCTTTGGTTCGGAACTATGGGTGCGGGTGTATATCGTTATGATGCCTCTTCAGGCAAGTTTACCAATTTTACAATGAAAGATGGTCTGAACGATAACAATATTGAATCTGTTTTTGAAGATAAAGCAGGGAATCTCTGGTTTGGCACTGCGAATGGAGTATGTCGTTACGATGGTAAATCCTTTACCGATGCTACAACGAAGGACGGACTGTGCAAATTTGATATTAATTGCATTTTAGAAGACAGGAATGGAAATTTCTGGTTTGGTACGAATGGCTACGGAGTATGTCGTTATAATCCTGCCACAGGTGCTGTTATCAATTTTACAAAAGAACAAGGTCTTGGCAGTAATGCTGTTCAATGTATTTTAGAAGATAAAGCAGGGAATCTTTGGTTTGGTGAAAGGGCTGGAGGTGTTTGTCGTTTCGATACCATCTTAGGTAGGTTTAATAATGTAAATGGAGAAGGATGTTTCAGTAGTCAGATTATGGACATCAAAGAAGATAAAGCGGGTAACATCTGGTTCGTCAATTTGTATAGCGGGCTTTGTCGTTATGACGGAAAATCCTATACACATTTTACAAAAGAAAATGGTCTTTGCGATGATACTATTGATTGTATTTATCAAGATAAAAAGGGAAACATTTGGGTGGGCAGCGATACTAAGTGGAACACAGGGGATGGAGGTGTTTGCCGTTACGATGGAAAGTCCTTTACCCGTTTTTCAACTAAAGACGGCCTTGCTAATTCTGATGTTTGGACAATTTTAGAAGATAATGAAGGAAACATTTGGGTCGGGACAAGAGGTGGATTGTTTCGTTATCATTCTCCTTCAGGAAAGTTTATTAATTACACAAACAAAGCGAATAACAATAATTGAACAACAAGCAAACCTTGAAACTCTTGACACGAAATAAAAAGAAAGCACTACTGATAACAGCATCTACCCAATAAGCGGGGGTTTCCCGCTAAGGTGGGAAAGGCTGTTCTCCGCAGATACCGCAGTATTGCGGGATGGGTACAGAAAATTCTGTTCTTCTCTTCAACACCTGCCAGCATCGCATCGCTTTCGCGTAGCTTGTGCCTCCGCTAAAGCTTCAGCGACATGCGGTCAGCGGAGCAAAGTCGGCAGACAGGTTTGTGCTGAAAAGCCAGCTCCAATACAAAGCACTAAACTATCAGCGGTCATTGTAAAAAAGAAACCATAACAGGACCAACTATTGGAAACAAATTCTCCGGAAGTTTGTTCTATATATTGAAACCTAAGAAAGAGATGGAATAATTTATGGCTAACTACTTAATCAACGTTGCTTCCTCGGGAAGTGGCATCATTAACATAAAATCGAGCAAATTGAAGGTGGTGTTTTAATGACTGACACTATTACTTATTAGCCTCCAATGGGCTTGTTGAGTGCTGTTGCGAATTCTCTGTTTATAAAAAAGCAACTGCAACAAATATTTGATTACCGAACAATTGCCTTATAAAATCGATTTAGTAAATTTAACGCATGAAGATTTTACTCACCGGTGTAACCGGATATATTGCACAAAGGTTATTACCTGTTCTATTAGAAAGTGGGCACGAGGTTGTTTGTTGTGTAAGAGACAAAAACAGATTTCAAAAGAAAAATTATACGTCCCAAAATCTCACTGTTATTGAGGCTGATTTTTTAAACACAGAAAGTTTACAGCATATTCCAAATGATATTGATGTAGCCTATTATTTAATTCACTCCATGTCCACGCAAACCGGGGACTTTGAAAACATGGAAGAAAAATGTGCTACTAATTTTAAAAATCGTATTGAACAAACCACTGCTAAACAAGTTATCTATTTGAGTGGTATCAGTAATGCTGCAGAATTATCAAAACATTTATCATCACGAAAAAATGTGGAGACTGTTTTGTCGGGTGCAAATTTTGCACTCACCACATTAAAGGCTGGCATCATAGTAGGTTCAGGAAGTGCGTCGTTTGAGATCATTCGCGATTTGGTAGAAAAATTACCTTTCATGATTACGCCACGTTGGTTAAAAACCAAGTGCCAGCCTATAGCTATTCGTAACGTCATTGAATTTTTAATTGGTGTTGTTGGCCAATCCGAAACTTACAACAACAGCTACGATATTGGTGGCCCAGATATTTTAAGTTATAAGGAGATGCTGTTGCGTTTTGCCAAAATACGCGGCTTAAAAAGACGAATAGTTATTGTGCCGGTGATGACGCCAAAAATTTCTTCCTACTGGCTATATTTCGTTACAGCGACTTCTTATTCACTTGCAAAAAATTTAGTAAACAGTATGAAAATTGAAGTGACTTGCCAACCTAATAATTTAGCAATGCTTCTTGGTATAAAACTGATTGATTACGATAATGCCATAAAATTGGCATTCGATAAAATAGAACAAAATCAAGTGCTTTCCAGCTGGAAGGATGCACAAACAAGTAATTTATTAAATAAGGGACTTTCAAATTTCATTGAAGTGCCAGTTAACGGATGCTTTAAAGACATCAGAAAATTAAAGGTTGAAAACAGTACTGCTTCACTTGAAAAAATATGGGCTATTGGAGGCAAAAAAGGTTGGTATTATGGCAACTGGCTTTGGGAAGTAAGAGGCTTCATGGATCAGCTTGCAGGAGGTGTTGGAATGAGAAGAGGCCGAAAAAGTGATACCGAAATATCGCAAGGTGACGCCCTTGATTTTTGGAGGGTTTTGTTGGCAGATAAAAATGAAAAGCGACTGCTACTATTTGCCGAAATGAAATTACCCGGAGAAGCTTGGTTAGAATTTAAAATTGATGATCAACAGATACTAACTCAAACTGCCACCTTTAGACCGCTTGGAGTTTTAGGAAGACTGTATTGGTATGCTGTGCTTCCTTTTCATGGATTAATTTTCAAAGGAATGATAAACAAAATAGCTATTGCTGATTAATTAATATAAACATCTATAAAAAAAAATGAATAAATATTTAAAACTTTTTT
>JANOAX010000096.1:0-17050 GCA_031411335.1 Bacteroidota bacterium | reverse complement strand
TGGGACTTAACACTTGCGTTCTGTTCAGTTGATCATCCACTTGTGCTTTTCTTTTTTCCAGTGGACTTTGCTCGCTGAGTATACTTCTGTTTTGGGTGTTGATGGTGTTTTTTTGTTGCTCTAATTGACGTTCTGCTAATGCGAGTTGACTCGTAGTTATTTCAAATTGTGATTGAGCATCATCCAATTGCTTTTGTGTGGCTGCATCATCTTTTACTAAGTTGGTAACACGTTTAAGTTCGCGATCGGCGGTTCTTTTTAGCGTTTTTTGCACCTCCACTTGTTGCTCCAGAGTATGAATGTACGGAGCGAGCGAAGTGGTTTTTTCACTTAATGCTTGAATGCTTGCTGCTACTTGTTCGGATTGAAGTGCTAGCGATGTTGTGTCAATGGAAACGGTAAGCTCACCCTTCTTAAGCAGACTTCCTTCGGTGGCATCAAATTGAAGAATGCGTCCGGCAGTTTCTGAAGAAACAATAATTTCATCAGCTTCAAACGTTCCAGTAGCATCAAAATCGCCATTTCCATTTTTACATGAAGTAAAGAAAAGTGCTATGACGAAGAGTAAAATAATGTATTTTGAGTTAATTAATTTCATGGTTGTGCGATGTAATCGTTATAGTCAAGTTCGGTTTGTATAAGTTGTAATTGATGTAGTAGTAAATTTTGTCGGGCCTGGTCAGCAGCATTCATCTCTCTTAAATAATCGGAAGAGGTGATCACCCCATTATCAAGTTGTGCTTTGCTGGCTTTCATTATTTCATCACGCAAAGCAACGATTTCGTTATCTTCCAGAATGAGTTGTTTGTATTTGCTGATGTCGTTTCGGTACTGCTCAACCGTTATAGATGCACTTAACAAGAATATTTCTTTTTGAACCTGAATACTACTCTTATTGATGACATTTGATTTTCTTTCTGCAGATAGCGAATACAATGCTCCTAAGTTCCAATTAAGTCGAGCTCCTGCTATGTAGAACCAATCGAATTCGTTTAGTAACATATTGAGTCCGGGTTTACCATAACCTCCTTGTCCGAACAAACTGAGACGCGGTAAACTTTTTACACCTAATAATTTCTTCTGCGTATCGGTAAATTTTTCTTGGGCTTCAAAAACTTTTAGTTCGGGACGATTTATTAAGAATCTTTCATTTACTTGAACTGTAGGTTGGGGAGAAGAGAATTTACTTTTCTCATCGAGCGTTGTACCTGTGAAAAGAGAAATCGTTTTTATCAAAGAATTTCTGGAGCTGTTCAGCTCCGTTCTTCGTTGGTTGTTTTTGTGATGTTCGGCTTGGAGAACGGCGAGGTGACTACGAAGTGCTGTTCCGTTTTTTACAGCCGATTGCATCTTATTCATTCCACTTTGTAGATCACTTTCGATTAGTTCCACTTGCTTCAACTGTTCATCCATCATCAACACTCCTAAATATAACTGTCGAACTTTCTCTCGCATTTTTTGCATTTCTGCATTTACCTTTTCTTGCTCAACTAATTCACTGGCCCGACTTAAATTTTTCTGTTGATGAATTTGTCCCCCATCAAAGAGAACTTGATTCACATCCGCCACTACTTTATATTGATCCTTAGAAAGTGGATCAATCGAAAATCCGGGAATATTAATATTGATTGGAACAGAAGTTACATCCGACTGATAAGTTGCTTGACCATTAATACTGATTTGTGGAAGGTACAATCGATTCAATGCGGCAAGACTAAAACTACGATTTTGTTCGAGTAATCCTTTTTGCTTGATAAGAGGATAATTCGAATTCGCTTTTTCTAAAATGCTTTCTAGTGTAAAGTTTTCTTGTGCTTTCACATCATGCAATAGAAATACGAAGAGCAATGCAATTAATTTCTTCATGCGTTATTTGGTGTTGGAAGCAGTACAGCTTGTTTAATAAAGATCATAATCGACTCTTTTCTTTTTGTTAAGAGGATTCGATATTCTTCAGAATTTACAAGTAGAAATTTTTTCAGCATGGGCTCTCCAATGAAAGGAAACACAGTCATGCTCATCACATTCATCCATAAGTCGCGCGGATTCATTGTGCGGATTTTCCCATCTTTCATTTCCTCTTCGATTTGTTTTAGAAATAATTCAAAGGGTGGCGCACCGGGCATCTTACTTAGAATACCAGAAAAAAAGCGTTCGGGTTCACGTTGCATCTCATTCAAAACAAACATGGGTAAATCTGGTTTGTTGATGAGAAGTTGAAGATGTGTTTCCACATAGCGTTCAATTTTCTCCATCACACTTCCATCTCCAGAAAAGATGTTATATATTTTAGGAATGAATTCGGAAAACGCATCGTTAAAAACTAATTCAAACAAACCCTCTTTATTCTTAAAGTAGTAATGTAATAGCGCTTTATTGATCCCAGCTTCATCAGCAATTTCTTGCATACGAGCACCACTGGATCCATTCCGAATAAACACTCTTCGGGCTGCATTTAAAATTTTTTCTTTAGAAGTGATATCGAGTTCTTTCATTACCATCACAATTAACCAAATGGTTAACAAAAGTACGGTAGTCTTTCAAGTTCACAAGGGGAAAGTCCATCTTAAAATGTAAATGTTTAATTATCAATATCAAAAATTTAACCAAATGGTTAAAAATCAGGGTCCAAATTCTTTGAAAAAGGAATAAGACATAAAAAAACCGGCCTTTTTTCAAAGACCGGTTTATAATAAATTATAGTTTAATTATTATTTAGCCACATTAGAATTGACAACTACATGCGGAGTTGCATTACCATTCCAAACCACACAGATAACTTTTACTTTAGCCATGTTCCAAGCTGGATTAACTTTTATCTTAAATGTATTTGGGAATTCTTGATTGGCCGTTATGGCTGCTGATGAATTAAGTGCAATACCACCGTAGTTGGATGAATTATTACACGCTCTTAGTAAATTTCTATGTTTATAAGAAGTATTAGCAGGAGCGCCAGAAACTTGTTGAGTAGCGATGATATCATCCTCCACAACATAAGCTGCTATTTTGAAATTCTGACCCGCAGTTTGCGCTTGATAGAACTTAACTTTGGTAGATATTACAATGGAATCATTCACCACTTCTTTTCTCACAGCGACTCCAGCTTTTACTGATCCAGCACCGAATGTGTTCGCTTTACCAAGAGCCCAATTATAGTTTGAACTAATAGATGAATAAACTCCTCCACCTGAATTTTCCTCGGTATTATTAAACCAAAAATCTGGAACACCCGTTACATTATACGCACTTGAGAAACTGCTAGAAACAGAACTGTTTAATGTAGCAGGAGTGGAACTACCATAAATTTTCATTCCAGTTAGTAATGTACCTTCATTAAAAAGAATAGAATCGAATGCTGGTCCACCATATGCACCACAAGGAGGGCACCAAGTCTCAGAGAAATCAAATAGAATACCTCTGTTTTTTTGTTCTACAATTAATGAAGCTGCTCCTTGGAAAGCAAGAGTTGTGAACGGAACTTCCTGACCATAAGATGTCCCAGCCGAATTCGTAGCGTACGATCTTACATAATAGATAGTAGTATCAATTAAACCACCAATTCTACTAGAATAAGCACCAAGTCCATTTCCTGAAACATTGAAACTATTAGTTAAATCAGGGTTGTGAGTTTTTGCCCAGCAAAAACCACGAGCAATTACAGGAGATTCTCCTTGAGCAGTTACTGTCGCATCGAAGGTTGCTGAATCACTGGTAACACTACTAACAGTTACTTTACTCACTGTAGGTACGAGAACTTTCACTACTTCTTCTTCCTTGTCTTTTTTACAAGCGGAAATAGCGAGCGCCGTAATGGCTAGAATTGCAAATAATTTTTTCATTGTTGGAGTATGTTGATTTTAGAGAATTAAAGATAGAGATAATTCATATACATCCAACAATTATCGACCGGAGAACCTAAATTTCTAATAAAAATGACATTTCCCTTCCAAAACACCTAATTTGGGCCCATGATTTTAACTGAAGGAGGATGGATGGACGTATCCGAGCCCATCTCAAAAAATACAATCGTTTGGCCCGGCGACCCTCAAGCGATCATTACTCAAATAGCTTCTTATGATATTGGCGATAACTACCAACTTTCGGAAGTGTTTTTGAATTTACATACTGGAACTCATGTGGACGCACCTTTGCATTTTATTAAAGAAGGGAAGGATGTTTCACAAATGCCATTAGTAGCATTGATTGGTGAAACGAAAGTGTTGGATGCGTCAGCGCAAAAGGTTATTTCTACCGACTGGCTCATGACTAAAAATCTTCGTAAAGGCGATCGAGTTTTGTTTAAGACGATGAAGGATACCGATAATCGACAAGAAAAACTTTCGCAAATAGATTTTATTGCGCTTGATGTTGATGCTGCGTATTATTTATCTGAACTTGGAATTGTATTAGCAGGCATTGATGGACTTTCTATTGCCACAGCCAATGAATTAAATGAAACGCATCAAGTCCTTTTGAAAAATGAAATAGTAATTGTAGAAGTGTTAAATCTAATCCGAATTCAAGAAGGCAACTATGAAATGATTTGCCTTCCCATAAAAATTGAAGGCGCAGAAGCGGCTCCTGCGAGGGTGTTGTTGAGACAAACCTAGTTAACATTTTGAAACGTACTCTAATATTATCATTACTTTTGCCCTCTAATTATTGGTCTCATAGTTCCTTCAGGTAAGTAAGGGTATAATATTTCCTGGTCTCATAGTTCAACGGATAGAATAGAAGTTTCCTAAACTTTAGATCCCAGTTCGATTCTGGGTGAGACTACAATTATTTTTTATATTGATTTTTTTAATTTGAAAGTACTAAAATGAAATTATTCACTACTACTAATTTAAGTATTAAAGAAAATCGCCATCAGTTTTACTGGTTGGTGTTAGTAAATGCATTTGTAGGAAGTATGGTGGGACTCGAGCGAACCCTACTCCCTCAAATTGCCGAGCAGGAATTTCATATAGCTGCGAAGTCCGCTATATTTTCTTTTATCATCGTATTCGGGATTGTAAAAGCTTTTTCTAATTTTTTCGCTGGACAATTAGCAAGTAAAATTGGAAAAAAGAAGCTCCAAACGATCGGTTGGCTCTTTGCATTACCCGTACCATTTTTGTTGATGTGGGCTCCGTCGTGGTCGTGGATTATTGTCGCCAATGTTTTTCTGGGAATTAATCAAGGCTTGACTTGGTCGGTGAATGTGATGATGAAAATTGATTTGGCAGGAGAAGAGAACCGCGGACTCGCCATGGGATTAAATGAGTTTGCAGGATACTTCGCCATCTCTATAGTTGCGTTTCTAACGGGGTGGATAGCCGCAGAATATGGTTTGCGACCGTATCCGTTTTATCTCGGAATTGTTTTGGCTTTTGCTGGATTGCTGATTTCATATTTTATCATAAAAGACACGCAGCGATTTGTTCATGCCGAAGCAGCGCAAAGTATATTGCCGAGAATGAAAAATCCGTTTTTGGATACCACATTTCGAAATATAAATATTAGCGCCGTTACGCAAGCTGGACTCATCAACAATTTAAACGATGGCATGGTATGGGGACTTCTTCCATTATTATTGATTCAAAAAGCATTTTCACTTTCAAATATCGGAATCATCGTGGCGGTTTATCCTGCAGTATGGGGAATTTCTCAACTCTTCACTGGAAAAATGGCTGATTTCTTCTGCAAAAAAAGTATGCTCAGCTGGGGTATGTTTTTGCAAGGGTTTGCATTAATCATGTTGGCTTATGCTGATGGGTTTATCTCATTTGTAATGTTAATGGCATTATTAGGATGGGGAACAGCCATGGTTTATCCTTCCTTTTTGGCAACAGTTGCTGAAAATGCGCACCCTCTTGATAGAGACAAGAGCATGGGCATTTTTCGTTTGTGGAGAGATTTAGGGTATGCAATAGGTGCACTTCTCACCGGAATCATCGCCGATCTATTCAATTTGGAATGGGCCATATTAGTCGTTGCCGCACTTACTTTATTATCTGCTGTCGTTGTGGAACACAGAATGTTTTGTACTGTGAAAGCAATGAAAATCACCCCCTGGTTGCTTTCTTTTTGGAAGAAGAAAACTTATTAGTTTCTCATTTTTGTTGATGGCTTCATGGTTTAATTCTCAAAATTCTAGTTTTGATTTTCAGGGAGTTGGGCGGTTTTCAGGAAAATAAACGGAAAATAATTTGTTTTTACGAATCAATCAATCGTAATATTGCGATATAATTAAACCAAGATGGGCGTTTCAAAATCAGATGAGTTTACATTACGTGATAACAAAATTGCAGCGTGTGCAAAAGCATTGTCACATCCCGCTCGAATTGCGATCCTGCAAATGTTGATGAAAAGAAACGCATGTGTGTGTGGAGATATAGTGGAAGAGTTACCCTTGTCTCAGTCGACAGTTAGTCAGCATTTAAAGGAATTAAAAGCGGCCGGACTCATCAAAGGGAGTATCGAAGGAACCAGTATCTGTTATTGCATCGATACAGAAGGCATGGAAAAGGCAAGCAAGGATTTACGCGCTTTCTTTGATACCATGTCGACTTTTTCGATGAAGTGTTGTTAAAAAAATTTGAATTTATCCATCGTAATATAACGATTTAAAACATAGACAAAATGAAAACGAATCAAGAAATCAAAGAAATGGTGAAGCAAAAATACGCTGAAATTGCTGTTGCCGATAGTACCGATAATGCAGCATCCTGTTGCGGTGCCACCGCTTCTTGTTGTGGTGATGAAGTGTATAATATTATGACCGAAGATTATGCTACTTTGGAAGGTTATCAACCTGACGCCGATCTTTCGTTAGGTTGTGGATTACCGACTCAGTTTGCTAAAATCAAGAATGGGGATACAGTAATCGATTTAGGAAGTGGAGCCGGCAACGATGCTTTTGTAGCTCGACATGAATGCGGTCCAGATGGAAGAGTAATTGGAGTTGATTTTACGGAAGCCATGATTCAAAAGGCAAGAGCCAACACCGACAAGCTGGGATTTAATAATGTCGAATTTCGTCAAGGCGATATCGAAGCACTTCCACTCACCAGTGAAATGGCAAATGTGATTGTAAGTAATTGTGTATTGAATTTAGTTCCCGATAAAGAAAAAGTTTTTGCTGAAATGTTTAGAGTGCTTAAGCCGAATGGACATTTTAGTGTATCAGATATTGTGTTAGTAGGAGAGTTACCCGAGAAATGGAAATCTACTGCAGAGATGTATGCAGGTTGTGTTTCGGGAGCTATTCAGAAAGAGGAATACATCGGCTATGCAAAGAAAGCTGGCTTCGAAAACCTTTCCGTTCAAAAAGAAAAAGTAATTGTCGTTCCCGATAATATCTTGGAAAATTATTTTACTAAAGACGAAATTGAAGCGTACAAAAACAGTGGAACAGGAATTTATAGTATTACTTTGTATGGAGAAAAGAAAAAAACTTGTTGTGGCCCCGATTGCTGTAATTAATTATTTATTTCAGAAACGTAAATGGAAGCAAAATTAAATCTGTTGGTGCTCTGCACCGGAAACAGTTGTCGAAGTCAAATGGCCGAAGGTTTTTTGCGAAAGCTGTTAGGGGATAAAGCAAACGTATATAGTGCCGGCATTGAAACGCACGGCGTGAATCCCCGCGCCATCCTGTCAATGGAAGAGAAATGCATCGACATATCATCGCACACTTCTAATCATGTAGATGAATACGCTCATATCCCTTTCGATGTAGTACTAACGGTATGCGATAACGCGAATGAGAAATGTCCCATTTTTCCATCACGAGCAAAAAAATTTCACTATAATTTTCCCGATCCAGCAAAAGGGATCGGATCGGAAGAAGAGATCATGAAACAATTTGCACATACACGTGATCTCATACAAGTGTATTGTGAAAAATTAGTAAAAGATATTACATGAAAAAATATTACGCAGAAGCCATCGGAACCTATATGATGGTTTTTTGTGGCACAGGAGCCATCATCATCAATCAAGAGATGAATGGTGTGATTACGCATCCTGGAATAGCCGCTACTTTCGGACTCATTGTTGCTGCTGTGATTTATGCCTTGGGAGATGTTTCTGGCGCGCATATTAATCCGGCCGTTACGATTGCATTTGCATTAAGAAAAGTTTTTCCAATGAAGGAAATTCTGCCCTATATCTTGAGTCAAAGTGTCGGTGCAGTTTTAGCAAGTCTATCTTTACACTTATTGTTTCCACTGAACGAACACTTGGGCGGAACCTCTCCTGCTGGAAGTATCATGCAATCCTTTGTATTAGAAATACTGTTAACTTTTTTCTTGATGTTCGTCATCCTCCGTGTTTCACAGGGCAGCAGAGAACAAGGCATCATGGCAGGAATGGCGATTGGTGCGGTGGTTTTACTGGAAGCACTCTTCGCTGGACCCATCTCAGGAGCGTCTATGAATCCAGCAAGATCATTAGGTCCTGCCATCATATCGGGCGAGTTGCAATTTTTATGGATTTATGTTTCAGCACCAATTCTGGGAAGCTCATTGGCAGTTTGGATAGAGAGTAAGGCAAGGTAATTATTGAAAATGGTTGCCGCCGTCTATGAATAAAGACCTCCTTATATTATTAATCCCTATTTTTGTTAGATGATATCATTTATGAAAAAAATAATATTAAGCGTTACGTTAGTACTTTCTTTTCTTGTTGCCGCTTGTCAGCAATCGACCAACACTAGCAAAATCGTAAATGAAAAAGTGTCTATTGAACAATTCGAAAAATTGTTGGTCGAAAAAAATAATGCGATTATTTTAGATGTGCGCACTCCAGAGGAGTTTGCTGCAGGTCATGTGAAAGGTGCTGTGAATTTGAATATTTATGATGCTGGATTTAAAGATGGACTTGCAAAACTGGATAAGGCAAAACCTGTTTTGGTCTATTGCAAAGCGGGAAGCCGAAGTAGTGATGCCGCTAATCAAATGAAAGATTTAGGTTTTGGAGAAGTGTACAATTTCGGTGGAGGCATGTTAGCATGGGCTAATTCAGATAAGCCGATGGTGCGCGATAATGAATTACCCAAAGCAACAGGATTAAGCGAAGAAGCGTATTTAAAATTAGTATCAGAAAAACAATTGGTGCTTGTCGACTTTCATGCAGTATGGTGCGGACCTTGCAAAAAATTAGCTCCTATTTTGGAAAGTGTAGTTGCAAAACAAGGTGGAAAATTAACATTGATAAAATTAGATTCAGATGAGAACCCTGAATTAATGAAAGCAAAACAAATACAAGGAATTCCTTATTTAGAATTATATAAGGATGGAAAATTGATTTGGAAAAATATGGGCTTAACGGATGAGGCAACCATTATGTCTCAATTGAAATAGAATCTACATACACCACAACTTGGGGTTTAAACCCCAAGTTGTGTGATAAATTTTACGCCTTACCTTTTCCCAACACCATTCCTGCAGCACCACCCATCACTCCACCCATCAATGTTCCTACCACCACATCTACTAGATACATGGTGCTGTCTCCTAAATTCATAAAGGAATACTGGTACAGATCCATACTTAATGTGATGAGAAAAGAAATAATTAGGCCAGCCGAAAATCCTCCAGCAAAGTCATTTATCTTCGCCCACTTTTGAAAAATATAGGCAAAGAGAATCCCCCAACACAAATTACTTACAAAAATTCCAGCAATGAAAGGCGGCTCTTTCATGAGTCCTGCATACACATTGGTATGTGCTGCCATAAAATCCATCAACAACATTCCATAAATAACCCATCCTAATAAGAAACCAACAATACCTGATACTAAACCTGCTACTAGTAGTTTTGAATTCATAACATTTAGTTTTTAAGTTATGAAGAAAAAATAAATTTATTATCTGATTCATACCTCCAGTATATGGGTAATCTATAACTATTTCTTCAAATATGCCCATTTTTATTCTTGGGAGTTTAAATTTATCGTCGTTTTCTTCAACAAATAGTGTGAAAATGTAAACACATATCGAATCTTTTTCTATCACCCTAAAAGGGGATTGCTGGTTTGAAAGACAAGACATAGTTTTGCCCCTCAACCTAAAAATCTAATGTATGAAAAAGTTAATGTTTATTCTTACAGTGCTATTATTTAATAAAGCAGACACCACTGTCTTTGCACAAAGTTGGTCGCTTACTGGAAATGCCGGCACAAATACCGCTACGGATTATATCGGTACTACCGATTCCAAGGCCCTCAAAATTAAGACCAACAATCAGGTGAGGATGTATTTCAAAACCAATGGGGATGTAGGTGTTGGAACACAAACTCCATTATCAAAATTGCATGTAAATGGTGTTGTAACTGCTACCGGCGGAACTTCAACTGATTGGAATTCTGCATTTGCTTGGGGAAATCATGCTTTGGCTGGCTATCTTTCTTCTGAATCAGATCCTCAAGTAGGAGTAATTGGTTCCAACTTTTTATCGAAGTGGAATGGCTCGGCACTTGTATCCAGCAACGTTACTTCTAGTGGAACTTTTGTTGGTATTAATACTACCACAGGAATCGGTTCCGCTCAGTTAGTAGTGAATAGTGCTTCTTCCGGTTTTGGTGGAATGACAGTAAACACTACGGGTGCATCTGGCCTACCATTTTACGGTTATGCCAACAACAATCTTGTTTCAACTTGGACTTACCTTGATCAAGTAACGGGAACTTGGGGTGTAAATAATCAAGGAAATCATTTGTTTTTAGAAAGCGATGGAGATATGCGTCTAGGGTCTGCTACCACTACCACCGACTCTAAACTCGAAGTTCTTGGAAAAGTAGGCAACACATCAAATGTTGTAAATGTAACTGGATCCTATGTTGGACTTTTCGATGCAAAAGGAATTAATAGTACATTCATTGCAAATCCAGGCTACGGATATGGTGTTTATGGAACCGGTGGGTATATGGGAGTGCGTGGTCAAGCAGATGCTACCACTTATACTGGATCAGCGTATGGTGTTTATGGCGCTGCTACTGGTACTGCAGGAACACGCATTGGTGTGTTTGGAACTGCCTCAGGCGGAACTGAAAATTATGGTGGGTATTTTACTACCAAGGTTTTTGCAACAGAAATTCGTATTGGATCTACACAAGCCGCTGCAGGGTATTTGCTAGCGGTAGATGGGAAAGTAATTTGTGAAGAATTACGAATTCAAAATGCTACTATGTGGCCTGATTATGTTTTTAATGATGACTACAAATTAAAAAATCTTGATGTTTTAGAAAAGGAAATTCAAGTAGCAAAACATTTACCTGGTGTTCCTTCTGCCGAAGAAGTGAAAGAGAATGGTGTTGCTATAGGTGAAATGCAAAAAATCATGATGGAAAAAATTGAAGAGTTAACTCTGTATGTGATTCAACTGAAGAAGGAAAATGATAAATTAAACGCACGCATTAATCAAGTTGAGAATAAATAAGCTTTGCTTTTTCTGGTATAAACCTTTAAAATTTACAATATGAAAAAGAAGCTTACTAAATATATAATAGCTGTAACACTAATCAGCTTGTTTGGGTTGTATTTTGTGCACGACGTAAAAGCGCAAACTGCACAACGTACATTACGCCCACAGATGGACCAACTAGTGAAACCAGGAAGTTCGACGGAGTGGATCGATTTCAGAGATGATATAGAGGTGAATCCTACTTCTGTTTTTGTGGATTATTCCACCTTCTTTGGATTGCGTTCGGTGGATGAAATGCGATTGAAAACAGTTCAGCCCGATGAGTTAGGGTATACGCATTACCGTTATCAACAGTTTGCACACGGATATCGTGTAGAAGCTGGAGATTTTATCGTTCACGTGAATAGTTCCAATCATGTGTACTGTGCAAATGGTAAAATGGTGCTCGATTTACAATTGAAGACGAGCCCATCGATCACAGAAGCACAATCTCGTTTATTTGCCATGCAAGCCATGGGCGCGAAGTCCTATTGCTATGAATCAGAATTTTGGGAGAATGAACTGAAGGAGAGAACAGGAAATCGCGATACGTCGTATGCTCCCGTTCCAGTATTGGTTTGGTACAATGGACCAGATGTGAAAAATTGGAATCCGGAAGCTTTTCGTTTAACCTGGACCATGGATTTGTATGCTGCTTCACCACATAAATCAGAGCGATTCTATATCGATGCATTTACAGGAGAAGTTGTGAATCGTGTTGCTTTAGAATCAAATTGCAATGGCACTACGGTCAATACTATTTTCAACGGTACACGAGCAATCAACACGCAAAGTGTTTTTACTTTTCCAAACTTTACGTATTATATGACTGACGATTGCCAAACAGCAACCTGGAGAGTTCGTGATTGGGGGAGTGTCACTTCAACAGCAAGCCCATTTCAATACTCCAATACAACAAATGTTTGGACGAGCACTAACCAACGATTTGCAGGAAGCATTAATTGGGAAATTGGAAGATGCTATAATTATTTTTTGGGCGTTCACTCACGAGCTTCCTATGATAACGCAAATGGAATAATTGAATCTTATATCAACGCTGTTTTTTTTGATGGAGTCAATGATTATGTAGACAATGCTTCCATGTCATTTTCTGGCGGAACCATGAAAGTGGGTTTAGGTAGCTCTGGTACATTAGCAAATTCATGGAGTTGTTTGGATATTATAGGACATGAATATGCACATGCCGTAACTGGAGCTTCTGCAGGATTGATTTACAGTTATGAGTCAGGTGCATTGAATGAATCATTCAGTGATATTTTCGGAGAAGTAATCGAGAATTTTACCTTTGGTTCTAATGATTGGTTGATGGGCAATGAGCGTACCAATGGCGCTATACGTAGTGTGCAAAATCCCAACGCATACTCTAATCCGGATACTTATTTAGGAACTTTTTGGTACGCTGGTTCAGGGGATGCAGGTGGTGTGCATACTAATAGCGGGGTGCAAAATTATTGGTTCTATTTGTTAACCGCTGGAGGAGCTGGAACGAATGATAATGGACAAGCATTTAGCGTGAGTGGAATTGGAATAGCGAATGCAAGAGCGATTGCCTATCGTAATTTAACGTTCTATTTAGTTCCCGGCTCACAATATGTAGATGCCAGAGAAGGTGCTATCCGTTCTGCGAATGATTTGTTTGGCTCTTGTAGTAATGAGTCGATACAAACTGGTAAAGCTTGGTATGCATGTGGTGTTGGAAATACACTCCCTGAATTTAATTATAGCATTACCTGTGGTTCAACAAATATTGGTGGAACTTCTTCCGGTATAAACTCGGTGGTTACAAGTTTTGGATGTAGCACAGGAGCGAATCCAACGTTTGCAAATGTGGTTTATAGAGCAGGTAACTTCATTGACTTAAGAGATGGATTCTTAGGTCAGTTTAATGGCTCTCGAACATTTACGGCTATGATCGACCCTTGCTCTTTTACAACTTATCGTATTCCTAATCCTGTTTCTCAAGATGTGGAGGTGGATGATAACATTGTTGCAGAGAGAAAAGTGAAAGCAGAGATAAATCTAAATTTGTGGCCTAATCCCTGTCGTGATCAATGTGAATTGTCGTTTATTCTGGATCAGGAAAAGCAAGTGACAATTTCCATGTTCGATCCACAAGGGAAACTGATTCAACAGATTCATGAAACAGGAAGTTTAGTACAAGGCGTTCACCGTTATCATTTGGAAACAACTGCTCTTCCTTCAGGAATATACTCTATTCAAGTAGACATGAACGGAGAGAAACAACTGTTAAAGATGGTTAAGAATGAGTAAGTAATGTTTAGGTAAAAATAAAACAGGCGTCCTGAAGTTTACTTCAAGACGCCTGTTTTATTTATGTACTATGTTAATTCTTTATCCACGACTTCCGATAAACCACACCTTGCGTTTCCCATTGCAAAATATAATATCCATCTTCCTGTAAATCAGAAATAGAGATGCAATGGTCAGGAGACGTGCTTGAAACGGAACGAACTCTTCCCAATACATCAATCACTTTTATGCTTTTCATTTCGGATATTAATCCATCTACACATAAAAGATCCTGAGCCGGATTTGGATAAAGCGTATAGGCATGCCCGTTAGTCAGGTCACTTATTCCTGTCATACTTAAATTAGCAATGATGGGAATACTCACGTTGGCCAACAATCCAGCTCCTTGTACATTAAAGTTTAAGGTGCCCGTGAAATTGGGATTGGGAGCCGCATTAGCAAGCTCTAATTGAATTGGGATGGCTTCTCCTGGTTGTACCGTAGCACTCACTCCCGTACCATTAATAAAACTTAATACTGCCGACGGATTTAAATTGAATCCAGAAGCGGTAAAGGGAGCAAAACCATCATTAGCCAGCCAAAAGGTATATTGATTTGCTAAAGTAGCGTTGATTAATCCAAAGTCAATGGTATCTTCTGGCGTGTCGGTAGAGGTATTGGTGTTGCCTACCGATGTATTACTGATGGAAGTAATTCGTTCTATGAATTGTGGGTAATCGATAAATGGATTTCGATTTAATTGTAGAGATGCAATATCGTTTCCTCTTTTTATTTCAATGGCATCTACTCCAAATTGCTCATGCCATTGACGTAATATTCCTTCTTGATTGGTTAAAAAATTGTTGTAATTCTGATAACGCAAAACAAAATAGAACATCGCACGAGCTACTTCCCCCTTATGTGCATCTCTCGGTTCAAAAGTACTGCTGTTGGATTTACTTCCTCCCACTTGCCACGTTGGATTAGTAACCACTCCAAAGGGTAAACTGGCCCGTACATTATTCGCATTATCGTCCGTAGGGTATAAATGAAACAAATCAGCACGCATAGGTTCTTGAGAATTAAAAAACCCTTGTGGGAAAGTGTGCTCCGTATTAAAACTATACGTTGCCAAATTTTGACAGTCGGTACGATCAATATAACCTACCGCTTGTCGACCTGTATACACACATTCAATGGTGTTTTGCGTGGCACCTTGTCCGTTAATTTTTTTATTGTCGATTTGCATAAACATGAAATCGCGACCCGTATTGTATCCTAAATTATTATAATTTCTTCCAATTACATCCTGCAATGTATCTTTTAAAACTTGCTCAATTAAATTTTCGGTATGGCTGTAATACGTGTTGCTGTATCTTCCTTGTCCTAATAAATCAACACGCAAGGCACCTTTATGTCCATCGTTTAAAATAAACAATTCACTGTTGTGATAAACATTATGTCGAACTTCAAATTTAATCCATATCGATTGACTTCCTCCATCTTGAATCGTAATATTCCCGGCACTCGTGCTAAACGGATTGCTTCCATACTTCGCGTAAAAGCGGTAACCCGTCACCGTTATATCGTAGCCCGTCGCGTTGGAAATGGTGACTTGCTGACTATCGGGAGTCAACTCGTTCTTGATACCAAAGTTCAGTTGAGCAGGACTCACGCTGAGATTTTGGGCGACAATAAAAGTTGTCATTATAAAATAAAAGAGAATGGATAGTGCGGCTCGGTTTTTCATGAGACGACGAAGTTAAGTAAATTCGCTCTTTTTCATGCTATTTTAGGTAGATGGAACCTTCTTTTCCCTATTCATTTTCCGTATTTTTACCATTCCATCGCAAAAATTAGCATCAATATGCAAAGAAAACGATTTCTTCATTTTGTCTCTACCTTCCTCTTCCTCTTGGTCTTACTGCAAGGAAGCAGTTGCCAGTCGCAGGAAACTTTAAAGTATAAGGTGGTGGAGCCTTCCGTTCACTCTTCCGCCCATCCTCCTGTATTATTTTTATTACATGGATGGGGAAGTAATGAGATGGATTTAGTGGGGTTGTCAAAGTCGCTACCTCCCAATTTATTGGTCGTTTCGGTACGAGCACCTTTCGATAAAGAAGGAGGCGGATACATGTGGTACGATTTACAGTTTGGGAATGGAATGTTCAAAGAGAATTTGGAGCAAGCGCATCAAAGCAAGAAAAAATTAAATTTGTTGATAGCACAAATCATTAAGAATTACGATGTAGATACCAACTCTATTTTCTTGGGTGGATTTAGTCAGGGAGCTATCACATCACTTCGAGTTGGATTAACGCCACCACATCGTTTCAAAGGAATTGTTTGTTTAAGTGGAAGGTTCCCGGACGAGATCAATACGCAACAAAGTCCAACTGCATTAAAGCAACGCACGCATATTTTCGTAAGTCACGGAACGATGGATGCAGTGATTCCGATAAGTGATGGGAGAAGAATTATTAATACGTTAACACAACATGGTTTTCAAATTAGTGGAAAGGAATATGTGATGCAACATCAAATCACCAATGAGGTATTGAGCGATTTGAATGCTTGGATGAAGTCGGAGTTGCTTCGAAAATAAATTTTCTCTTCGCTAATTTTTCTCGCAAAGACGCGGAGGCGCTAAGGCTGCGCTTCACAAAGTGCGCTAAGGTCCGTCTCTAATTAAAATCTTTGTGTCCTCCGTGAAAAACGCTATGACCTCGTGCCTTTGCGAGAGATTTTCGTTAGCAAAACTTTGCGACTCTGCGCCTTTGCGAGAAAATTTTCGTCGAAATTTTTTTAAATCGAAATTGTTATTACGCAATCGTACTTCCGTTCTTCGTTGCTCTAGCCGGTTGAACAAAAACTAATTTCCCATCCGCATCTTCAGCCATTAGTATCATTCCATTTGATTCAATACCACGAATTTTTCGAGGCGCTAAGTTAGCTAGCAAGGTTACTTGTTTACCAATAATTTCATCTGCATTAAAGTGAAGAGCAATGCCACTTACAACAGTACGTGTATCGATGCCAGTATCCAACGTAAGTTTTAAAAGCTTATCCGCCTTCTCTACTTTCTCTGCTGCAATAATGGTGGCCACACGTAAATCCATCTTACTAAAATCGTCGTATGTAGTTACATCTTTAAATGGAGTTAATGCTTTTTCTCCTGTAGAAATTTCTTCTGCAGGTGCGTTATTTATTTTCGTTGCTTCCAATTTTGCTACTTGTTGCGCGATGGCTTCGTCTTCTATTTTGTCAAACAATAAAGAGGCTTCATTTAGTGGATGTCCGGGGGTGAATGCATCATTACCAAAAGCCTCCTC
>JANOAX010000095.1:0-12179 GCA_031411335.1 Bacteroidota bacterium | reverse complement strand
CAACATATAGCAAAGCAAAATATATGGGGCTCGAGGGCTCAAGGAAAGGTTTTCGATCGAAGGCTATTTTTTGGGATTATTTGAAATCTAATAACTCATTTGAGAAAGTTCAAATTCCGCCTAGTAAATTATCAATTAATTTCAATGGTATTTCATGTCTAAGCGAAACTTTATTTTATGATGTTGGCATAGCAGATAGAAGTATATCTAGCATGTGTTATGATTCTGTAGATTTTTCAATTTATAGATTTAGTGAAAGTGTTTCGAACAAGGAATTGTACAACTTTAACCAATTTTCCGAATGGAATTTATCCAAAATATCAAGCCCAATGAATACAATTGGCTTTGAAAATTATATTTATTGGATAGAAAGCAATTTCAAACCAAAAGAGACAAAAGTGAAGGCTCCACTTACAGTACATTTTGATTCATTAAGTAAGATTGTCAATGAAAATTATTTGATCACGTTGAAAGGTGATAGGTTGAATTCGCAAAAATTGAATGAGCGTTTTTTATTAATCGATTTTTGGTATTCTACTTGTTTTCCTTGTTTGAAAGCCATTCCAACTCTTAGTAAATTGAACAGTGAGTATTCGACTAAATTGAAAGTAGTTGGAGTAAATTCAAGAAAACAGGATTTTGATATGATTCAAAACCTGATATCGAAATTTTCAATTCAGTACGATGTTGTACTTGATTCCACTGCTTTCTGGAGAGATTCTTTTAAAGTGGAGGTGTTCCCAACTTTGTTCCTTTATGATACCTTCTTGAAGAAAATTGTATATACTGAAGTGGGATATAAAGAAGATTTATTTGATTCCATCCAAAAAATTATTGAGTGAGTACATTAAATCGAGTATTTTTACCAAATAATTTTATATTCGAATCAATTAATATGCTCCATATCCGCAACATCGAAGAATTAAAAGTAGAATGGGTCGAATTACTCAATCAACTCAATACCATGTTTGATACCGATATGGACTTGCAAGGCGTACTCTTTTTAATTGGAGTGCAAGAGCTCGGTCATGGTCCACGCGAATTTGGTAAAGCCGAAAAGCAAGACCTTATGCACATCGCTACCTGCAAACTCTTAAGTCAATTTGGCTACTACGAATTGGAAGGCAGCGACGATCAAGGTTGGCCTCACTGGAAACTCGTTCAGAAACTCCCTCGCATGACATTAGGTGAACAAGATTACCTCTTGAAGCAAGCGGTAATTGATTATTTTCGGGAGCAGAAATTGTATTAAGATCGTGTAATTGTGTGAAGGAAAATTGATGCTTCAAGTTTCATGTTTGATGCCCTTTCCTAGATTTATTTTGCTGTAGAATTATTTTTTATCTTTGGAATCGTGTAACCTATTTGTTTTCGAACGTTGGGCTTTTCTTTTTTCTCCAACAGTTCATCCAAATATTGAAAAATTACTTCTATGTTTTTACTATGATTATCCATTTTCTTCTTTATTTTCTCAATCTCTAGACGCAACTCTGTATTATCTGTGAGCATTTGCCTGATTTGTGTAAACACGCGTACAATCTGAATATTAACTTCTATGGCTTTTTCACTGTTCAAAACACTTGCAAGCATTACCGCACCATGTTCAGTAAATACATAGGGCAATACAGGAGAAAATTTTAGTCCGTTTAGGTGCTCGAATTGTAAAATGAGTTCACCTTTTTCTTCCTTTGTTATCTGGAACATAAAATCATCTGGAAATCGCTTTAGATTTCGCTTTACTTGCTCATTTAACCGCTTTGTTGTTACTCCATATAGCTCGGCTATATCCCGGTCGATCATTACTTTTTTGTCTCGCAATACTATGATTTTACTGATGATAATTTCATCGGGTATTTTTGAGAAAAATTTAGTCTTTGACATGATTTTATTTGTTTTTTAAGGTGGTCGCAATTTGCGACTACCTCTTAATATTTGGAATAATTAAGATTTTTATTTTTTGTGTACGTCTATACAATTGGAATAAACTGGTTTTTGTGAGGAATGTACTAGCTAAGTAGTTTTTGAACTAGTGAAATTTTATTTAAAAGACTTTCGCTTTCTTCATTGTTAAAATACTCAAGTCGTTTGCAAATTAGAATTTGTGTTTCTAATAAAAAGGTTGATCCTAGCGCCATTTCAATAAACCTTGCTTTGTCTTTGTCCGATAATCTCGAGCAACTTTCGGCAATGTTTGATGATATTGAAACCGAAGTTCTCTTTATTTGATCTGAGATTCCATAAATTTCTTCTCTAGGAAGCTGCAAGCTTGTTTTGTAAATCATTTCGACTAATTCAAAACTCGCTTCCCAAACTTTCATTTTCTTAAAATTCAACATGTTTTTTTTGGCAAAATTCTAAAGTGAAATTCATTTACTCGTAGAATAAACATTTATACTCGTTTACAAATGCGTATTTTACCTTATGTATTGAATTTCAACCGAAAAAAATCAAGTTTTAAAACGGTTTTGAAAATTAAAATAATCAAGAATCATTTCTGAAAACAAAATCCCTCTTAAAGCTTGCAGCAAAAAATTTCAATGTGATCGATATATTTTGTTTCAAAAAAACATCCCATACATAACGCAATCCCATCCTATACATTCATTATATTTGCCTAATGTTATTCCAAACGATAATCGGCCAACAATCCGTAAAATCCAAGCTCATCAACAGCAGCACCGAAAACCGTGTTTCGCATGCTCTTTTGTTTTTTGGTCAGCCTGGCTCTGGTGTGTTGCCAATGGCTCGTGCGTTTGCTCAGTTTTTGAATTGTGAGGATCCACAAGCTAGTGATAGTTGTGGTGCATGTGGGTCGTGTCGAAGGGCTTCGAAGATGGAGCATCCCGATATTCATTTTGTGTATCCAATCGTGAAAGGTGCTGGCATAAAAGATCCTACATCGGTGGATTATATTCGCGAGTGGCGAAAGCTATTTGTCGATAATCCTTATGCAAGTTTGAATCAATGGGTGGATTACATCTCAACTGGCGATGCAAAGAATAAGCAAGGAATTATTCCTACCGAAGAAGCACAAAAAATTATTCATAAAATAAATCTAAAAGCATTCGAAGGAAAGTTCAAAGTGATCATTATTTGGATGCCCGAGAAAATGCATCCAAATGCTGCAAACGCACTTCTTAAAAGTTTAGAAGAACCTACTCAAGATACACTGTTCATCTTAGCCTCAGAAGCCCGCGATCAATTATTGTCGACGATTGTGAGTAGAACCCAATTGGTGAAATTGCAGCTTTTACAAGAAGAAGAGGTGGCCGAACGGATCATGAGTGATTATGAAATGGGCCGGGCCGAAGCTTTAGACATTGCCCGACTTGCTGATGGTAACTTTTCCGATGCGATGGAAATGGCTGAGCATGATAAGGGTTCGGGAAGCCATGAAGAAGCTTTCATAAATTGGATGCGCCTATGTTTCAGTCCTTTGAAGACCATGGATAAGCTTCTTTCTTGGGTAGATGGGATGGCATCAGAGAACAAAGAGCATCAAAAGCAATTTCTGGGTGCTTGCCTTCGAGTGTTAAGAGAGTGCTTAATTGTAAATTTAGCTGATGGACCACTAGTGAAGCTAGAAGCTACTCAACGCGTTGCTATTCAGAAGTTTTTGCCTTTTGTAAACGTTAATAACATTGATGCATTCAGTACAGAATTGTCGGAAGCCTCATATCATTTAGAAAGAAACGCCTCGACTAAAATCTTATTCTTAGATTTGTCCTTGAAGATTTCTCGAATTCTTCAAATTAAGTAAACGACTTCGTATCTTTCGAAATCGTAATTAGTGTTAAGGCAATTGAAAAAATAGCAATCTATGGGATGTAGCTCTTGTTCAACTGCCACCAATACCGGAACCCCGTCAGGCTGTCAAAGCAATGGAACATGCGGAACGGGTGGTTGCAATAAATTGAATGTTTATAACTGGCTTTCAGATATGTATCTTCCAGAAGGGCACAAGCCTTTCGATATTGTGGAAGTGAGATTTAAAGGAAGTCGTAAAGAATTTTTCCGGAATATAAATAACCTTGAGTTGCAAGTCGGGGAAATGGTGGCCGTAGAAGGTAGTCCTGGTCATGATATCGGGGAAGTAAGTTTAGTGGGTGAGCTCGTGCGTTTTCAGTTAAGAAAACGTAATGTAGCCGAAGACTCACATGAAATAAAACAACTTTATCGTTCGGCGAAGCAACCGGATGTAGAGAAGTGGAAAGAAGTAAAGGAGTTAGAATTTACGACGATGCATGGCTCGCGTACTACAGCACTTGCACTCGGACTCAAAATGAAAATTTCGGATGTGGAATATCAAGGAGATGGTAAGAAAGCCACTTTCTTTTATACCGCTGATGATCGTGTCGATTTTCGTGAATTAATTAAACGTTTAGCAGACACGTATAAAATTCGTGTAGAGATGCGTCAAATTGGGATGCGTCAAGAAGCAGCTCGCTTAGGTGGAATTGGTTCTTGTGGTCGCGAGTTGTGTTGCTCTACATGGCTCACCGATTTTAAAGTGGTTTCGACAAGTGCAGCACGCTATCAAAATTTGAGTCTGAATCCCATTAAACTTGCCGGACAATGTGGTAAATTGAAATGCTGTCTCAATTATGAGCTGGATTCGTATATAGATGCCGTTAGAGATATTCCAGAATCGAATATTCGTTTGCTCACTGGAAAAGGAAATTTATTGCATCGTAAAACAGATATCTTCAAACGGATCATGTGGTATGCGATTCAACCTGAACCTAGGGAAGGAGATGAACGTACATTTTTTGGTGCTGAACAATGGGTGCCATTGAGTGTTGATCGTGTGAAAGAAATTGTTGCACTGAATAAATTAGGTCAAAAACCTGATGATACGGGTGCGATCGAAATTGAAGAAGAAGATGATTTGGGTTATGATGATGTGGTAGGTCAAGATAGTCTGACCCGTATGGATCGTGCTAAGAAGAAGAAAAAGAAAAAAGGAAAAGGAGGAGATTCAAAACCTGCTTCTGAAAGTATTTCTTCTGCATCTGCTTCTCAACAACAAGGTGGAGGACAACAGCGAAATCGTCCACAACGACCAGGAGATAGTAAACCATCTTCCAATGCGCCGCAACGTAACAAACCGCAAGAGCGACCAGATCGTACACAACAGAATCAGAACAAGCCGCAGGAAAGATTACAACAACCCGTGAAGCAACAAGCAACACCGGTGCAAAATCAACCTGCACAAAATAAGCCTCAACAGCCTGCGCAAAATCCGCAAGTGCCTCGTGCGAATCCAAATCCGCAACAGCAAGGCAACCGACCGCAACGTCAGCCGCCTACGCAAGGAAATGGTGGAACGAATACGAATCAAACTGCGAGTCCTATTCCAAGTCAGTCTGCGAGTCCTGTTCAAGCTCCGAGTCCAAGCCCAGCTCCTAAACCAGCAACTCCAGCTCCTTCGGCAACACCTTCTGCACCTTCTGGAAATCGTCCGCCGCGCAAAGCACCCGGATCCGATAACGCATAAATTATTTCAATGAGATTTCTATTTCATAACGATCATGCATTACCGCTTTACCAAACGAAGCTTCAGCAAAGTGTGGTTCGCCAAACAAAGCTTCAGCGAAGTTTGGAAAAATTGCTTTTGATATTCTTGTTCGGGATGACGATGTTGTTGGTTTCTTGTGACTCTTCCGTCGTGTACGAAGAAAACATCAAGATCGATAAAAATGCATGGTCGTCGGAGAAACCCTTGGTCTTTCAAGCGAATATTAAGGATACCGCAATTGGACATAATGTGTACATCAATTTACGTAATGCTAGTCATTATCCTTTCAGCAATATTTTCATTTTCATGAATACGACATTACCGAACGGACAATTAGATCGCGACACACTCGAAATTATGTTGGCCTCTAAAGATGGTAAATGGTTGGGAAATGGATTGGGCGATATTTGGGACAATCGAATTTTGTTTAAACGCAATGTGAGTTTCCCGATGCCCGGCGAATATCGTTTCGAATTAATTCAAGCCATGCGCTTAGATCCACTTCCCGGAATTATGGATGGTGGAATTCGAATTGAAAAAGTGACTCCGTAATTTGTTCAATCTGTTAATCCTTCATCCATGAAAACGAATAAAATATTTTCTTCTTGTCAATTTATATTATTCACATTTTTGATTTGTGTGCTGATGAGCGCATCTGCCTTTGCGCAGAAAGATTCAATCCTCATTTATCATCCGGAAGCGAATGCAAAAGAAGAGCTGAAAAGTGCGATTACACAAGCAAAGGCAAGCGACAAACATGTATTGATCATGGTAGGAGGGAACTGGTGTCGTTGGTGCAGGATGTTTGAAAAATTTAAAAATGAGAATGCAAAAGTAGATTCAAGTATCAATAGCGGATTTGTATTCTTGCATATCAATTACAGTAAAGAAAATAAGAATTTGGAAGTGTTGTCCACCTTATCTTATCCCCAGCGTTTTGGTTTCCCCGTATTTTTAGTACTTGATGCTAACGGCACCCGACTCCATACACAAAACTCCGCTTACCTCGAAGAAGACGAAGGCTACAGCGAACAAAAAATCATCGACTTCCTCAACCATTGGAATCCTGCAGCTATGGATCCATCAATTTACAAAAATTAACCCCGCGACCTCAGAACAATTTGAGAAACGCTGCGTCCCCCGCGCCTTCCTTGCGTTCCCTGCGGTTAAATGGTAAGCTCTTTAAAAACTAGAATTTCATTTTTTTTCTTGAACTTTATATTTCTCCATAGACATGGAAAAATCTATATTTATGAAACAGTCCAATAGTTAAAACACAGGCAGTTTAAAACTGGATCAAATCAATTATATTATTGAATCAAATCAATAATCCAATCTTGATTACTACTTTTGCTTCATGGAAAACAGTATGTTTTGGGTTGGATTTAATGTGTTCATTCTGGCAATGCTGGCTTTTGATTTACTCATTATAAACAAAAAGGAAAAGGAAGTTACTTTTAAGGAATCCATTTTATGGGTGGCATTTTGGTCGTCGCTGGCGATGGCGTTTAATGGCTTGGTATATTATTGGTTCGGACCCGTAAAAGCATTTGAATTTTTAACTGGATATGTGATTGAATGGTCGTTGAGTGTCGATAATTTGTTTGTGTTTATTGTCATCTTTAATTATTTCAAAGTTCCGAAGATGTACCAACATCGTGTTCTGTTTTGGGGAATTTTAGGAGCTCTTATTTTAAGAGGAACTTTCATTGTAGTGGGGATTGCTTTGTTCGATAAATTCGATTGGATGATTTACATCTTTGGTGGTATTTTACTTTTTACGGGTATCAAAATGTTGTTTCAAAAAGACGATGAAGATCCTCAACTAGATCGAAATATTTTTGTGCGTGCGTGTAAAGCGGTATTGCCTGTGACCGACAAATATCATGGAAAATTTTTCTTCGTGAAAGAAAATTTAAAGTGGGTAGCTACACCTTTATTCATTGTTTTAGTCGTTGTTGATTTTACAGATTTAGTTTTTGCCGTAGATTCAATTCCGGCGGTATTGTCCATCAGCAGCGACCCATTTATCGTTTATACGAGTAATGTCTTCGCCATCCTCGGACTTCGCTCTTTGTTTTTTGCTTTAAGTGGAATGATGGATTTGTTTAAATATTTGAAATACGGATTAGCCATCATTCTTTCGTTTGTTGGAATTAAAATGTTGATTTCAAAATTCTATCATATCCCTGTAGAATGGGCATTGTTTGTAGTCGTGATGGTCTTGGCAGTAAGTATTTTGCTTTCTCAGTTGAAAAATAGAGAAGAGTAAAATGTGGGTTGAATGTTTACTCACCATTAAACTTTACTTGAGGAATTAACTCCAAAATATCTCAATCATCAACCCATGAAAAAAATTATAATCCTGCTATTTGTTTTTTCATTTCAATTAACTCTAGCGCAAAAGAACACCATCATCATTATTGCCGATGATTTAGGAACCGATTATCTAGGCTATTACCCAAATTTTGGAGATACTACCCCAACACCTACGATTCGGAGTTTATTAGCACAAGGTGTTCAATTTAATAATGCATGGGCAAATCCTGTTTGTTCTCCAACTCGTGCAGCTTTATTTACGGGTCGCTATGGTTTTCGAACGGGTGTAGGTGAAGTAATCACCAATGCAAGTTCACCACAACTGGATACGGCTGAAAGAAGTGTAGCCCGACTCTTGCGCGACTTTTCACCAGTGCAATATGAAACAGCAAATGTTGGAAAATGGCATTTACATACAGCAACTCCTATAGCTCAACGTTCGTTCCCTAATTATATGGGATACGATTTATACTCAGGGAATTTTAATGGTGCCATCGGTGATTATTTTAATTGGACTCGAATAAAAAATGGTGTTGTAGATACAGTTGCAAATTACGCAACTACCCAAGTCATAGATGATGCCATCAATTGGTTGGATACACTCTCTACTTCAAATCCATTTTTTCTATGGGTTGCTTTTAACGCACCACACTCACCATTTCATCTTCCTCCTGCAAACCTGCATTCTTATGCTAATTTGTCGGGAACACAAGCACACATCAATGCAAATCCAAAAGAGTACTTTAAAGCGATGGTGGAGGCCATGGATTCAGAGTTAGGTCGACTTTTTCAGTATTTGGATGCAAATAATTTGAGAGATAGCACGAACATTATTTTTATGGGTGACAATGGAGAAGAGCGATCCATTGCACAAATAATTGATTCTACACATGCCAAAGCTACTGTGTACGAGCCAGGGATTCGTGTGCCTATGATTATTTCTGGTCCGTCGGTGGTAAACCCCGGTCGACAAAGTGATGCGTTAGTTTCTACTCCTGATTTGTTCGCAACCATCCTCGATCTTTCAGGTTTTTCGAATTGGATAAATTTTATTCCTGCAGCAAAATTGCCCATCGATAGTAAAAGTTTATATCCAATTATCAGGAATGATACTACCGATGTTCGCGATTGGATTTTCACCGAGCAGTTTCGAGTAGTCCCCGTGATCACGGATGCAAAAGCGATGAAAACAAAAACACATAAGTTGATGAAGTTTGATTCAGGTACTACTCGATTTTATGATTTGACGACAGATTCACTCGAACAAAATAATTTGTTTAATCAGACTTTAACTTCCATCCAATTGCAACAGTATAATTATTTGTGCAATGAATTAAATGCATTGTTGAATCTTTCTACTTGCACTGCGATTACTTCAATTCAGGATGTTAAAGAAGAGTTTTCTTCACCCCAAGTATTTCCGAATCCGATGAGTCATCTACTTACAGTTAGATGGGATGGAAATGAAACAGAAGCACTTGTTTTGGTAGATGTGTTTGGTAGAGTGTTGATAAAAGGGGTGGCAGGGGACTGGAATGTATCTTTATTGAAGCCAGGAGTGTATTTCTTACAGCCTACCCATTCTCGTTCATTTTCTTCCGTAAAAGTGATTAAGTTAGACTAGCTTTTTAAGTGAGATTTAATTTCACGATTGGGGAATTTGAACGATCTTTGTGCTCTTCATGAAACTAGGCTCCACCCTTTCTTTCGTTTATCGATTTTGTAGCTATTATCTAAAAGCGACCAATCGTCATGGGTTACAAGCACCTTTTGCTTTTCAATTAAATGAATATGTTTTTAAACTCGATCGTAAATATGATCTCCTTAAGCCAATCGAAAAGTTAAGAAGAAAATTAAAAAATGATAGACGTAAAATTAAAGTCTTAGATTTTGGTGCTGGTTTTGGAGGACATGTATTTAAAGAATTATCAGTTTCTTACATCGCGAAAAATTCAGCTAAGTCTCCCCGTTACGCGCGCATGTTGTTTCGATTGGTAAATTACTTGAAACCATTAACCATTGTTGAACTGGGAACCTCACTCGGTATTTCTGCTCTCTATCAAGCGGCAGGAAATTCATCAGCAAAAATTTTCACGTTAGAAGGTTGTCCCGAAACGGCTCGTATTGCACAAGAAAATTTTAGGAAGTTTCCGCACTATAATATTGAATTAATCGTAGGTTCGTTTGAAAAATCATTACCAACATTATTAGAAAAAGTAGTTGAAATTGATTTGCTTTTTATTGACGGACACCATCAGCTTAAACCCACCTTGCAATACATAGAAATGTGTTTACCTAAATTGAGTAAGCATGCATGTATAGTCGTAGATGATATTAATTGGTCGGATGAAATGCGCGAAGCCTGGCAACAACTCTTAGCGGACAAACGTTTTACCTTAAGCTTCGATATTTTCATGATGGGTATTTTGTTTGTAAGTAAGGATCTCAGCAAGGAGAATTTCGTACTTCGGTATTAAGTTTCTCTGCCTTTTTTAGATGAACTTGTCCAGAAACTTCAAATTTGCACCTCAATCGTTTAATTCTCCCCCTCACCCGAATCCGTCGAATCGCATTCTTTCTTATTTTTGAAAAAAAGCAACAGAGTGGATAACATAATTCAGGTAAAAAATATTTCCAGAGTTTATAAAGTGGGATTAGAAACCATTTATGCATTGCGTTCCATTACACTTTCTATTGCTAAGAATGAATATGTGGCCTTGATGGGTTCATCGGGATCAGGAAAATCTACCTTGATGAATGTATTGGGCTGTCTCGATACTCCATCAGGAGGTGAATACCATCTCAACAACATCGATGTGTCCCGCCTCAGTGATAATCAGCTAGCGGAAATCAGAAACAAGCAAATTGGTTTCGTATTTCAAACTTTTAATTTACTTCCACGCTCTACCGCTCTAGATAATGTTGCTCTTCCCTTGGTGTATGCTGGCGTGAGTCGTGAAGAGCGTCAAGCACGTGCATTAAAATCGCTTCAAGACGTTGGATTAGGTGATCGAGTTACGCATCGACCCAACGAACTTTCAGGAGGACAACGTCAACGTGTTGCTATTGCTAGAGCTTTGGTGACGAAGCCAGCTATTATCCTTGCTGATGAGCCAACAGGAAACTTAGATTCCAAAACATCCATAGAAATTATGGCTTTATTAGCCGATATCCACGATAAAGGGAATACCGTAATTTTGGTGACACACGAAGAAGATATTGCCCGACACGCCCATCGCATTGTTCGATTGAAAGATGGAATGGTAGAGTCGGACCAAAAAAATCCGAATCCGATTATTAACCAGATCAACGCTTGAGCATGAAAATTTACACGAAAACAGGTGATTCAGGTCAAACGTCCCTCATTGGCGGGACACGCGTTCCAAAGCATCATATTCGAATTGAAGCCTATGGAACGGTTGATGAATTAAATTCATACATAGGATTAATTCGCGATCAGGAAATTGATAAGCAGTCTATCAACACCTTGCTAGAGATTCAAGATCGTTTATTCACCATCGGTTCTCATTTAGCGAGTGATCCAGTGAAAAGCAGAATGAAATTACCAGAGATTAAATCTGAGGATATTGAAGTGCTTGAAAAAGAAATAGATCGAATGACATCGCTCTTGCCCGAATTAAAATCATTTATTTTGCCAGGAGGAAATACCACTGTTTCATTTACGCATATTGCACGTTGTGTTTGCCGTAGATGTGAGCGGTTAGTAACCCACTTAAACGAGGAATCACCTGTAAATGAAAAGATTATAGTGTATTTAAATCGTCTTTCCGATTATCTCTTCACACTCAGTCGTTACCTCGGAATGAACATGAATGTGATTGAAAGTCCGTGGAACCCAAAATTGTGAAAAAAACATAGTTGAAATATTTAGCTTTTTAGAGTTTCATTTTGTTATTTTTGCGCGCCCTCCATGAAGGCTTGAACCATTCAGGAGATTTATCGTTATAACGCATTAATCAATTAAAAATATGTATTGGACCCTCGAACTCGCACAACACCTTGAAGATGCCCCTTGGCCGGCAACTAAAGACGAATTGATAGATTATGCCATTCGTTCAGGAGCCCCGATGGAAGTGATAGAAAACTTGCAGGAGTTAGAAGACGAAGGTGAATCCTACGAAAACATTGAAGAGATTTGGCCCGATTATCCCACCAAAGATGATTTCTTCTTCAACGAAGACGAATATTAAAGAAACTCTTATTAAAAATCAAAAAGCCCGTCGATGAGATGGGCTTTTTTTTTGAATTGCAGCGCCCAGAAGTCTGTGCAACGCACTGTACTTCTGGGGCAAATTGGTAGATTGGTGAGTTGGTGAATTGC
>JANOAX010000094.1:0-2673 GCA_031411335.1 Bacteroidota bacterium | reverse complement strand
CCAATGGGAAAAATAAAACTTGTATTACCAATTTTTTGCATGGGTCCATTCACATAACTCAAACTACTCGCTCCGCTGCAAACGCTTCCTGCTTTTAATGTAATAAGATTTATACTGTCGGAATAAATAATGCCATTGCTGAGCGTTAAACTACTATCAATAGTTGCCGCTCTTTGCAATGTGATGCCGTTGGATGATTTATTTAGTGCCAATTTTCCGATGGCAAAATCTGCACTGCCGCTTAACGTTTGAGCATTACCACCTCCACATAGCACCGTTCCACTGCCATAGTTAAATACTACTTTGTTGTGGTTGATGTTAATGTTTCCTTTGAACTCACTCGTACCTACAAACGCCACTTGCAAGGGACCCGTACTTGTATTAAAGTTTACATCGCCTGCGTACACATCACCGCCTTGTAATGCCATGCGTAAAACTCCATTCCCCGTTGTGTTGTTGTTGATGGTGGTAGTTCCATTAAACACATTGGAGCCATCCCAATAGTTGTTCGCGTTTCCGGTTTTGGTAAACGTTGCACTTGCGTTAAAGGTGCTTCCTTTTACGAGGATTCCGGCTGCGGTTATTGTTGTACTGCCATTAAAAGTACAAGCTGTAATATTTAATGTGCTTGCTGTTATGATGCTTTGTGCAGTGTTTCCAATTTGGTTAATATTTTTTAGCGTGTTGACACCGGCTGTTAATCCCGTTGCTCCTACACCCATAGTTTTTCCGTTTGCTAATACAACTACACCATTTGCTCCACTGCAAAATACAATACCTCCATTGCCCGAATTATTTAAATATACATTTCCATTATAAAGAGTACTGTCGCTATAAGCGGGTTGTAAAGGTGAAGTCCCTGTGCAAGTATAGGTGACATCGCCATTGAAAATATCTTTATTCACTTGTCCCATTCTTAAAGTGGTAGCACCTGAATTCTTTATCGTTACGTTGGCATTAAAAGTACATCCTCCATCGCCCCATCCACTTGCCACACCGGTTTGTTCAAAGCTTCCGGTTTGATCAAATGTTCCACCGCTGAATTTAATCTGTCCAACAATAACGTCTATGGTACAATTAAAATTGGTTCCTTGGAAGTACACAAAGGTTCCTCTTATCTTAAGATTTCCATTATTAATCGCTCCACCGTTTAATGCGCTTCTGCCTGTAACATGGAGTTCGTAAGTATTCAAATTAATTGTGTTGGCTGAAATCACTAAACGTGTAATGGTTCTATTCCCATCCAGTAAAATAGAATTAACTCCACCGTTGCTTACCGTTACCGAGTCATTGTTGCTTGGTACTCCTGCCGGACTCCAGTTGCTAGAAACAGCCCAGCCGCTACTCACAGAGCCGTTCCAAGTATAATTTCCTGCATGTACTACATGAATTGTTAAACATAAAACCAAAGTGATTGCTATCTTATGACCCGATAGCAATCGGGTTTGGTTCTGGATAAATTGGAAGAAGTTGTAGAAGGATTTCATTGTTAAAGTGATTTTGAATTAGACATAGAATTGTTCTGCCTGTCACCATGAATCATCATCGAGCAGGGTAATTGAAGAACATAAGAATTTCATTTATGAAATTCTCAACTCTTAAATAAATTTTTTAATTGGTAACAAATGAATACGCATCACTCCAAACGGATGCTGTACTCCACAGTCGAATTTGCCCAAAGATGACAGGCGATTCAACCAGTGTTCCTACGTCAATGATTACATGTTTTCCTTTTCGTTGCCATGCAAAGCCTGCAGGCAATCCTTGAGAAACATCATAAACAAAAACATGCTGTAAAATGTTGGCGCTACCCTCCGCGCTTCCTAATTTTACTTCAATGGATGCAATGGATACCGTGTCGGGTAAATCGACATGAACAAATCCATTCACACTTCCATTGCTTCCTGTAGTGGTAATCACATAACCATCTAAAGGGGCTTGAGCTTTTAAAGAGCCACAACTTATCAGCACAAAAACAATCGACACAACTTGAAGAAGCTGAAATTTCTTTTCAAAAGAAAACAGCTTGTTACTAACAATAATTGTTGATTTCATAAAAGATAGGTTAAGAACTGGGTGAAAAATACAAGTAATAAAAACTAATATTACCCCCCCCCCATTAGTTTTCAACAGGTTTTAAACAAACGAGAGAGTGCTTACTCTACTGTCGGACGAAGGACGTGCAGGAGGGAGAGTGGGAGTGCGCTTTATCTTATTGAAAAAATTTAACTTCGCATCTAATTCAAGCTGCTGGCTTCAAGCTGCAAGGGATTTTTTTAGGAGGGAATTAATTTAACTTCGAATCAAAAGTAAGCTGTAAGCTTCGAGTGTGATTATAGCTGAAAAATAATTTTGAATTTGATAAAATGGCTACTCTTCTCAAAGCTCCATAACTAGCTACTGTCGGCTGACCAAAATTAATCTACTATATTTTCAACAACATTAATTCCAAACAGTTTAAAATTTATATGCAATGTAATGCATCGCAAATGTTGATCCATTACATAAAGAAAAGTTCTATTTCAACTACTATAGAGTTAGACACTGATTTTTTTGGAATTACAAATAAAATTGAACACAGAAGAGATCTTGGAAAAATATTTAATCAATCGGATTTTTCCTGCTCAAAAAAGAGAGTATTCGCATAAATCCAGAAAAAAGTTTATAAGAGAA
>JANOAX010000093.1:0-4046 GCA_031411335.1 Bacteroidota bacterium | reverse complement strand
TCATAACCCTTGAGACAGTTCTGAGTCCATACATAATCAGCTTTTAACTGACTCGTACTTACCAGCATAAGAATCACGGAAAAAAGCCTGTTTTTAATATTAAATAACATGGTTGCGAAGATCATAAATTCAACTGAATTGAAGGGATGGATAATCACTATTCTGTTCTTTTCTTTTTGTTTTAAGTGATTTTTTTTTGAATGGAGAACTTTTTTTGAATCTTATTTTTTTTAGTGTCTACTAATAAAATATAGAGATTCAATAAAACACAATTGCACCTGAGGAATTTTACTATACTATAGCCCCTCGCCCTTGGAGAGGGGTTGGGGAGAGGCTATATCTTTAATGTGGCAGTAATTTGTTTTCATTTCGAGCTATCAGTATTCATTAATTAAATTTTAATCTAATCGCGAAGTCTTGAGACAAACATAGGAGGTATTATTTTGAGGAATCTATTCGATTATTGCTTTTTATATATTATTTTCACTGCATAATTGGATAGACTATGCAACTAATACTCGCTGACGATCAGTACCGTGATCAATTATTGCCCTTTGTTTTTACACGACCTGTGGGTGATTTGCGCTGTGGAATTTTAACCACAAGGAGCAAATGGGAAATGCTGTTGGGTATTCCCAAAGGAACTTCGGGATCGTTAACTCAATTTTATCTTTCAGGTCGATATCCATTAGCTAGTGGAACCGAATGTTTGGTTATCAACGGAGCCTTGCTTCCGGATGATGGTATTTTGAGGATGGTGCAATCGTTGAAAGTTGGACAACAAATAGTATATAAGGATCGTGTCGTTGCTGCCGGTGTGCATCGCGATCAATTGGTGGGCATGGAAAGTTTAAAGGTGTTTAAGAATTTTGAAACCATTGAATATACAGGCGAGTTGAATCTAATTCAGCATCCATGGGACCTATTTACCTTGAATGATGCCGCTTTGCGTTCCGATTTTCTATTGCTGACGAAAGGACGGAAGTCGGCTGTGATATCGGGGAGTAATCAAACATTTCAGCCTTCCGATATTTTTTTAGAACCTGGAGCTAAAGTGGAATGCGCGATCTTAAATGCTTCCACCGGACCCATCTACATCGGAAAGGATGCAGAAATTATGGAAGGCAGTATGGTTCGCGGACCGTTTTCTTTAGGTGAACAAGGCATGTTGAAGATGGGAACGAAGGTGTATGGTGCCACTACCATTGGTCCGGGATCGAAAGTGGGAGGTGAAATAAGTAATTCAGTGGTGTACGGAAATAGTAATAAGGCGCACGATGGATTTTTAGGAAATTCTGTCATCGGTGAGTGGTGTAATATTGGCGCTGATTCGAATACATCAAATTTGAAGAATAATTATTCGGAAGTGAAAATTTGGAATTATATAGCGAATGATTTCAAAGGAACTGGATTGCAATTTTGCGGATTATTTATGGGCGATCACAGTAAGTGTAGCATCAATACCATGTTTAACACAGGAACTGTGATTGGTGTTTCTGCAAATATTTTTGGTGCTGGATTTCCTCCTAAGATGGTACCCTCTTTCAGTTGGGGCTCCGATCATGCATCGGAAATGTTCGTAATTGATAAGGCAATACAATTGGCAGAAAAAGTGATGATCCGCAGAAATATAATCATGACGGAAGCGGATAAAAATATTTTGAGTCATTTGTATTTGATGCAATTACATCCAACTGCGGAAGAAAAGTAATCCCACAAATGTCATTAGAAATGACAATTGTTCCCCGACGCGTTGGTCGGTATCGGAAACCTTATTTCGGAAAGGTGCGGAGGTCGTCCACGCAACAGCGCGAACCGATTTTTGCTGTACCGGTGAAGTAAAGAGATAGCACAAAAGATTGTTCAGTGGTTGCAAAAGTAATTAGAAAGCAGAAACCGCAAAAATTGGTTGGTGTTGGGTGGCGTGCTTTCTTTGGTTACTTTCTTTTCACGTAAAAGAAAGTAACAAGTAAAAATGGACTAGAATCTTAATTTAAAACTAAAATTTATTTAACTGATGTCCGAAGAACCAAATCAACCTAATTTATGAAATAAATATTCAGTACAAGTCAGTGTGAGTACTAAACTTGGAAAAATATAATTATAATTTTGGACTATTTAATTCTTATAACTGGTATATTTAATAATATTAATCAAGAAAGTATCGATAGCAACTATCGGTCTTTTTTTTACTACTATCATGGAAAAAATACATTCATACATTTACACATCTTTGCAATTGGTAGAAGACTACCAAGGCGATATTCCCTTCAGTATTTATTTAAAGAATCACTTTCGTCAACATAAAAAATTTGGATCTCGCGATCGCCGTTGGATCAAGAATATTTGTTTCGCTTGGTTTCGTTCTGGTGGATTGTTTTCCGATTTCAATACGATGAATCGTATGTTATGCTCCTTTTATTTGATCCAAACGGAATCCGATGCAAGAGCGCACGATATCATTTTATCGGGCGGCGATGTTTTTAAGGACATCAATTTTGAACTTTCAATTCCCCAAAAATTAGATTGGATCGATGCAAACATTGGAAAAGTGAATCGTGAGAATAGAATTCCATTGAGCATGGATTATACATCCGATCTTTCTGTTGAAGAGTATTTAAATGGATTGTGGCTCCAACCTAAAGTTTGGTTGAGAGTGCGGAGTCAAAAGATGGAGCAAGTGCAAAATATTTTGATTAAAGAAGGAATCATTTTTCAAAAACATGATGAGTTACCAAACGCTTTGCAATTAGAGCAAGGAGTTTCCCTCGAGAAACTAAATTTTGTTGAAAAGGGATTTGCTGAAGTGCAAGATTTGTCGTCGCAAAAAACAATGGAATTAATTCCCGCAAAATCAGGCGAACGTTGGTACGATGCTTGCGCCGCTTCAGGTGGAAAGAGTTTAATGTTGATGGATGCCGTAGAAGGAGTACAACTCACCGTAAGTGATAATCGTGAATCCATCCTCGTCAATTTAAAGGAACGTTTTCGTCGCAATGGAATTCGAAATTATACTTCCTTCGTGACTGATTTAACGAATTGGAGCGCTGAACAGCCCAATGCAAAATTGTATGATGGAATTATTGCGGATGTTCCCTGTAGTGGTTCGGGCACTTGGGCGAGATCGCCTGAGCAAATGTGTTATTTCAGCGAAGAGAAATTGAAAAATTATATTTCACTTCAAGATAAAATTACTGAACGATTGTGTGCATTATTAAAACCCGGAGGTAAACTCGTTTATATTACTTGTTCTGTTTTTAAATTGGAAAATGAAGATCGAGTGGAAGCATTGGAAAAAAATCAGGGAATGAAATGCGTAGAATCTAAATTATTTCAAGGTACATGGGAAGGTGCTGATACATTATTTGTTGCATTATTGGAGAAAAAGTAAAGGACTACGATTGTAGCCCTTTACTTTTTTGTTTAAATCTATTGTTTATCCTGATGGAGAAATCGTAAAAACGATTACCCATCAGGATAGGTTCAAATTATGCATATGCATAATTTGAACCTATCTTAACGTCATTGAATTTACAGCCGATAAATATCCATCAATATAAATTTCGATCATATAAGTTCCCGATGTGAAAACTCGATCTTCTTCGGTCCAGTCGATGCAAATGGATTCTTTTTCGTTTTTGTATTCGATGGTTTTTGAGGTGGTGAATAATAAATCTTCGTTCGTATCTGCTTTCTTAAAACTATTGCTTCCTTCGGTTCTGTTTCCTACAATTTTTCCTCCTGGCTCAATGATGCGCATGTACACCGTTTTCTCACCTGTGCGAGCAATTTTATTCTCTAATACAGTAAAGCAAGATTCGATTTTATTGGTTCGTTTCGCCATCGCTGTGGTGGTGAACTTGTCATTATTTCTTTTCTTGTAACTCGTAACAACAAGGTACTCCGATTTTAAAACAGAAGCAGTAGAAACGGTGTTTTCTAAATTTTTAGTTAGCATTTCAACTGTGCCTGTCAATTCGTTTTTCTCTTTTTTCAAGGTCTCGTTTTCTACTAAAATTGCATCAATACGCTCCAAGTAATCATCG
>JANOAX010000092.1:0-7137 GCA_031411335.1 Bacteroidota bacterium | reverse complement strand
ACCCTTGTTTTTTGGCATGGTCAATCGCATTACGAGCAATTTTAACTGGATCTGTATTTTCTCTTTCTGAGTATACTTCAACCCCAATTTGCTCATCTAAAATCGAAGAAAGGTCGGCAGGTTTTACTCGTAGCCTGTGACGTATATCGTCCGGCAGCGATTGATCAATTACACGTTTTAGGTGAGCAAATTGGGGTTGAAGTATACTCAGAAAGAGAAAATACAGATCCAGTTAAAATTGCTCGTAATGCGATTGACCATGCCAAAAAACAAGGGTTAAATACCATCATCATTGATACTGCAGGTCGTTTAGCTGTGGATGAGCAAATGATGGATGAAATTGCCCGTCTTAAAGAAATCATCAAGCCACAAGAAACTTTGTTTGTGGTGGATGCGATGACAGGTCAAGATGCAGTGAATACAGCGAAAGCATTTAATGATCGAATCAATTTTGATGGTGTTGTGCTTACTAAGTTAGACGGTGATACGAGAGGTGGTGCTGCCATCTCGATTTTATCAGTCGTGAATAAGCCCATCAAATTTGTAGGTACAGGGGAGAAGATGGAAGCTTTGGATATTTTCTATCCAAGCAGGATGTCGGATCGTATCTTGGGAATGGGTGATATCGTAAGTTTGGTAGAGCGCGCACAAGAACAATTTGACGAGAAAGCGGCTGCCGAATTACAAAAGAAAATTGCCAAGAATCAATTTAATCTGAACGACTTTTTAGGTCAACTGCAACAGATTAAAAAGATGGGTAATATCAAAGATTTGATGGCGATGGTTCCTGGTATGGGCAAAGCCATGAAGGATGTTGATATTGATAATGATTCATTTAAACATATTGAAGCCATCATTCAATCCATGACTAATGAAGAGCGCGAGAAGCCAGAAATTTTAAGTGGTCCGAGGAAGAAAAGAGTAGCCAGTGGAAGTGGTAGAACCGTGCAAGATGTAAACAAGTTGCTAAAGCAATTTGAAGATATGCGCAAGATGATGAAGATGTTTACGACTGGAAATGCGCAAAAGATGATGCGCAATATGCCTGCAAGAAGACCTTAAAAAAATAATTAAAAAGATTGTGATTTTAATCGACGGAAAAGAAACTTCTCAAGGAATCAAAGAAGAGATCAAAGCAGAGGTAGAAACTATCTTAGCACAAGGTGATCGTGCACCACATTTAGTTGCCGTTTTAGTTGGGAACGATGGTGCCTCTGAAACGTATGTGGGAAATAAAATTCGGACTTGCAAAGAAGTTGGTTTTGAGAGCACATTGCGTCGTTTTGATGATTCTATGAGCGAAGAGGAACTCATTAAAGTCATTAAAGAATTAAATGATGATGATGGGGTAGATGGATTTATCGTTCAACTTCCATTGCCTAAACACATCAATGTTCATCATATCACTGCTGCCATTGATCCCGCTAAAGATGTGGATGGTTTTCATCCTGTGAACTTGGGTAGAATGGTTGAAGAATTGCCAACTTACTTGCCTGCTACTCCAAAAGGGATTATGCAATTGCTGGAGCGATACAACATTGAAACATCAGGAAAACATTGCGTAGTGATTGGAAGAAGCAATATTGTAGGAACTCCAATATCCATCTTACTTTCTAGAAATACAAATCCAGGAAATTGCACAGTAACGTTGACGCATAGCCGAACTTCGAAACTAAAAGAACTTTGTTTACAAGCCGATATTATCATTGCTGCAATTGGTGTTCCCTATTTTGTAAAAGCCGATATGGTGAAGGAAGGAGCTGTTGTTATTGATGTAGGCATGACTAGATTAGAAGCACCCGAATTAAAAAGTGGATTCCGTTTGGCTGGAGATGTGGATTTTAAAAACGTGGCTGAGAAATGCAGTTTTATTACTCCTGTTCCAGGGGGAGTAGGTCCAATGACGATCATTGGATTATTGCAAAACACATTGCTTTCTGCTCAGCATCGAATTTATCCAGCTCATGTCAAGCAATAATTCAGGCCAATCACTTCCGGTCATGGAAGCTTTTTATACCATCCAAGGCGAAGGATTTCATAGTGGCCGTGCTGCTTATTTCATTCGTTTAGGTGGATGTGATGTAGGTTGCCATTGGTGCGATGTTAAAGACAGCTGGGATGCTGGTAAACATCCTTTGCGTTCCATTGGATCAATTGTTAATGAGGCGACACAATATCCTTCTCGATTTGTCGTAATTACAGGTGGTGAACCCACCATGTACGATTTGATACCCCTTACTCGTTTATTGAAGGATAAAGGATTTGAAATAGCCATTGAAACATCAGGTGTATATCCATTGATTGGACTCATCGATTGGATTTGTGTCTCTCCAAAAAAATTCAAGCCCGTTTTGCCCGAGATGTTAAACGTTGCCCATGAATTAAAAGTAATCATTAATCATGCAAGCGATTGTCAGTTTGCTAAGTCATTCTTGCCAGAAGTTTCAGAAAAATGCAAGTTATATTTGCAAGCCGAATACAGCAAGTTTGATCTACACATCCCAGGTATGATCGACTATGTGAAAGAAAATCCACAATGGAAAATTTCAATGCAAGTGCATAAAATTATAAACGTCCCGTAAACACATCTAACTAAAATAGGATGCATAGTTCAACAACCAATTTACAATTTCGTAACGTCAAATGGACATTGCTCTTCTTCTTTTTAGTGACTTCATTTATTCAGTGTAAAGCTCAGCCTGGTACTGGAAAATATTCTTCGTCCAATAAATCTGCAATTCGGGATTATGAGGATGGAAAAAAACAATACGACTCTAGACAGGATGTAAAGGCGATTAAGTTGATGGAATCAGCCATTCGCAAAGACACCAATTTTATTGAGGCTTGGATGGTTTTAGGTCAGATTTATTTGGAAGGGCGTGATTATAAAAGTTCGTTAGAACATTACCGCAAAGTAGTACAGATTTCTCCTTCGTATTTACCGGGAGTAAATGTATTAGTGGGCGACTTGGAAATGAAATTCGGGAATTATGCTAATGCAAAACTGAATTATGAAAATTATCTAACCAACAGTAAAAATTTAGCAGCTGAATTTAAAAGTGAAGCTGAAGCTAAAATTAGAAGTTGCATTTTCGCCTTGGATGCCATCGCTCATCCAATACCTTTTCAACCGATCAATTTAGGTCCAGGAGTGAATACTGCAGAAGCTGAATATTATCCTTCCTTCACCGTTGATCAGCAAGAAATTGTTTTTACACGAGACGTAAAAGATCCTCGTGCTCAGGAGGGCCATCAAGAAGATTTTTACATCTCAAAACTTAAAGATACGACTTGGCTTGTTGCAAAAAACGCCGGCGCACCCTTAAATTCCAATGGTAACGAAGGAGCTCCCACTATTTCTGTGGATGGTAGAATTCTATTTTTTGCAGCATGTGAGCGCCCCGATGGTTTAGGGAGTTGCGATATTTATATCAGTCAGCGTATAGCAGATGGAAATTGGAGCAAACCCTTCAATATTGGTGCGCCTATCAATTCATCAGAATGGGAATCGCAACCGTCCTTTAGTTCCGATGGCCGAACTTTGTATTTCATTAGAGGCTCGTCTAACCGCAACCGAGAGAAAAGATATGATATTTACTATAGCAACTTTCAGTTGGACATGACTTGGAGTACGCCCGTTCGACTTAGTGATACCATCAACACAAATGGAATTGAAGAATCAGTATTTATTCATCCCGACAATCAAACCTTATACTTCAGTTCCAATGGTCACACTGGAATGGGGGGCCTTGATATTTTTGTGAGTAGGAGGTTAGAAAACGGAAGCTGGGGAATTCCTGTTAATTTAGGCTATCCCATCAACACAGCTGACGATGAAAATAGTTTAGTTGTGAGTGCAGATGGTAAGAAAGCTTATTTTTCAAGTAACCGAAAAGGTGGAAATGGAAATCTAGATTTATATTATTTCTCACTTTACGAAAAAGTTCGACCAGCACTAGTAAGTTATGTAAAAGCAAAAGTAGTAGATGTTGAAACCGGAAATCCTTTAGCGGCGCAATTCGAAATCATCGATGTTGAGTCGGGAAAAGTTATTATTTCGAATTCAACAGATAAAAAGCTGGGTGAATTCTTGGCCTGTTTACCTGCAGGAAAAAACTACATGTTAAATGTAAACAAAGAGACTTACTTATTCTACTCCGACTATTTCGAATGTAAAAATGCAACCGATAAACAGAATGCATTTGTATTGACTATACCCATGGAGAAAATTGGTGCTGGAAAAAAAGTGGTATTAAAAAACATTTTCTTTGATGTCAATCAATTTGCATTAAAGGCTGAATCTAACAGCGAATTAAATAAGCTAATGGCCTTACTCAAGTCGCAACCCAATATGCGCATAGAAGTAAGTGGACATACCGACAATACGGGCGACAAAAAAGCCAATGTAATTTTATCTGAGCAAAGGGCTAAAGCTGTTGTTAATTTTTTAATAGAAAAAGGTATCCCTACAGCACGAATGACGTATAAAGGATACGGTGATTCCAAACCTGTAGGCACGAATGATACAGAGGAGGGGAAGGCTAAAAATCGCCGCACCGAATTCAGTATTCTCTAACATGCCATTCACACCTGCACATCCTGCCATATTACTTCTTTTAAAGCCGTTTAAAAAGCTTCCATTATCCTGGACGGCATTATTCATTGGTAGTATCATTCCCGATTTTGAATACTTTATTTGGATGAGTCCATCCGCCTATGTAAGTCACACTTTCCTTGGCATTTTTATTTTCAACTTGCCCATGACCTTCATCATGGCTTTTCTATGGCATCAATTGTTATTTCCTGTGTTAATTAAGCGCATAAATTTCTTTCATCAAAGAATTCAATTGGAAGAGTATCCTGCTTTTATGGAATGGATTAAAAAGAATTGGCTTGTATTTTTTAGTTCTGCATTCATCGGAATATTATCTCACTTAGCGTGGGATTCATTCAGTCATGCTGATGGATATTTGGTACATCGTATTCCATTTCTCCTTGAATTTATTAATATTGGAGGCCATCCCATAAGGACTTGCTATGTGATGTGGTACATCAGCACATTACTTGGAATGATCACTCTCATTTTTTGGTATGTAGATCTAAAAAAACTTTTTACTCTTTCTACTTGGAGATCCTTCTTTTCAGGCAATTCATACTGGGGAAAAATCTTATTTACAGCAGGGCTCATTGGAACCTCTCGCGTTTACTTTGGCTTAGGTTGGAATTGGGCTCGACATCTCATCATGATTGCCATTGGTAGTTTATTTTACGCCTTACTCATTGTATCATGGTTAGAATTTAGAAAACATAAATCTTTGTAAAAAAAAAGAAAGTCGGATACATTGTCCGACTTCCTAATAATTTCAATAAATTCTATTTCTTTTTAGAAAGTTTTTCCAATTCCTTGTCCAGAATTTTCTCCATATTATCCTCATCCAATTTACGAGCTAATATCTTTTTGTCTTTATCAAGAATAAAAATTTGCGGCGTCGTTTGAATGTCAAAATCCTGACGGAAATTATTATGCAATTCTGGATCGGCAACATTAATCCAATCTAATTTATTCTCGATAATGTAATTTTTCCATTTCACCATTTCTACCTCTGTACAAACAGCAAAAACCTTTATCCCTTTCGATTTTACTTTGTCATAATATGCTTTTACCTTAGGTGTTACTTTCTTGCAGTGGCCACAATCTGGATCCCAGAAGTATAAAATAGTAAAGGGCGCATTCACTGCATGTAGTGCTTGATATACGCCGTTAGAGTCAGGAAGAATTAAATTCTTTACCACTTTGCCTAATAATAGAGGCTCCAGAATTCGGGCACGATCTTTAATTTTAAAGAGTGTAGTTTCATCTACCCAATACGCTTTTTCTTTGGTATAATAATTTTTTACTAAGTGAACGAAAACGGCTTCCATTCCCATGATATTCGAAGTTTCATACGTATTGGTTAAAAACCATACCATATACTTAAACGTCTCTTTATTACCGCTTGCCCATTTGATCAAAGAATCGGTCACTGGGTAAATTGAATCTGGAATATTAATCACCAAATTTTTCATATAGTAGCTGAGTTTGCTATGATAAATAGGGCTCCGTAATAAACGCTCGTCGTTCAATTTAATTTGATCAAAATAGTGATCACGATAATAATAATAAGCAAAAGCAGAATCACGAGTACCGTCCTTCTTCAATGGCAATTCAGGTACTTTTGGATCTTGTGAAGCATTAAAAATGCTGGATAGAAAGCGTTCAGGATGTTTACCAATAAATGCTAATTTATAATCTACAACAGCTTGATCAATGCTCCTTATTTTCGCTTCAATAGAATCGGTTGGGAGCTTTTGATCCTGTAGGTTCTTTCTTGCATTTTTTAACGGTTCAACTTCCTTTGATCGCTCTTGAATAAATTTTAGATATTCATAAAAAAGTCGGTTGTCTTCAGAACCATTTACCTTCATCGTTTCAATAACATTCGACATTGAACATTCCATCGTAAATGTTTGTTCTTGGTCTAATAAAATTTCAAAATAGGTTTTACCGGGAAAAACAAAAAGATAAATCCCACCTGGTAGTTTTTCTGCTCCTCTAAAAACTACATTTCCATTTGCATCGGCATGTGTGGAATCTTTTAGATATTGCTTTTCCCCATAATAATTAGCAAGGTAAACCATAGAGTCCTTCAGCCCTGAAATTTTAAAAGTAAGTTCATAGGCAGGTTTTTCAGCTACTGCAACTACATGCTGAGTACATGCAAACAAGAAAAAAGTGAGCAAGCCTATATTTCGAATTTGTCGTCCTAAATTTGATGAATACTTCATAAGAGGTTACTAAGTTTGCGGTTAATTCTAATTTATGCAAATATGCATAGTTTATAGGCAACGAAACGTTATTTGTACTCGAATCGGTTACATAAATGAATACAATTCATGGATCATTCATTTGAGGAGATTTAGACCAATTGTTACTAATTCGTTAAGTCTCAAACCCAGTTTTTGCACTTTTCTAATAATTAACTGTATTATTATATTCGTATTGGCGTATGAATCAGAATAATGCTTAAAATTATGCTATTGAAAATGAGGTTTGTTTTTTCTAAACAGAAAAACCGTTAAAGGAGAAAAAACAAGAGT
>JANOAX010000091.1:0-16586 GCA_031411335.1 Bacteroidota bacterium | reverse complement strand
ATAGCGGATTTATTGTTGCAGGGGCTACATGGAATAATATAGCTAATGTTTCAAGTGCGTATTTGTTGAAAACAGATTCTATTGGTGATTCAATTTGGTCAGGGCTTTATGGGGCAACATTTAGTTCGGGATTATATTCTGTTTGTCCAACGTCAGATGCTGGTTTTATAGCTACCGGAAGGATTGTAAATGGAACACCACTCACTTCGGATGTTTATTTATTGAAGGTAGACGCAATCGGTAATACTTTGTGGTCAAAGCAATTTGGTGACGGTGCCGATGATGGTTATTATGTTAAACAAACAAAGGATGAAGGATATATTATTTGTGGCAAAGGTTCATCGCCTAATTCCATTAAGAATGGGACCTACATTATTAAAGCCGATAGTTTAGGAAACGTTTCTACAGGAACTTCAATAGAAGAATATTCTATTCAAGAGAGTTTTTCAGTATATCCAAACCCTTCAGATGGCAGCATTACCATACACATCAATAGATTACTTTATGAAAGTGCTTACGTCGAAATTTACAGCACAAACAATGAATGCGTTTATAATTGTCAGTTAAAGGATAAAACTGAACAAATAAATTTAAGCCATCTTCAAAATGGACTATACTTTGTAGTTCTTCGTCAAAATGGGAAGATAGAATCTAAAAAAATATTAATACAAAAATAGCATTCATTTTAATTTAACTTAATAAAATATGAAGAAATCAACTCTAATTTTTGTTATAATTATGACAATTTGTAGCTCAACTTTATTTTCTCAGCAATTAAAGAATTGGTACATTGGTCCTAATGCAATAGATATGTCAATAATTATTCCTGTGCCTGTTCCAATAGCCCCTGCTTTTGGAACTGTGGCTGGCAAAATTTCAACTAAAGTGGCAAATGGATATTATGATAATATTGGGAATCTTTTGTTTTATATTACTGATCAAAAAATTTATGACTTCAATAATGAAGAGTTAGGTTTTATTAATAATAATGGATCGGAAATTTCAATTGTTCCTTTTGATAATAATGACCAATGTAATAGGAAATTTAATGTATTTTACTCCAATGGCGGATTTGCTGATGCAAGCAGTTTATGGCGAGCAGTGGTAGATATGAATAGTTTTTCCGTAACAACACATTTCGTTGACTCCATAAATTTTAGAGGGTTTCCGTCTTCTGAGTTTGCTTCTATTGCTGTTGGAAAAGTCATTTCTAATGTCAGGTACCTTTATTTTTTAGCTGGACCAGGCACCTTGAATACAAAGGAAGGAGCCATTAAAAAGGTTATTATTAATAATGATGGCTCAGTTGTTCCGGCGGGTCGCATTTATCCTACTTTAACAGAGCAAAACCAGAATGCAGGCGGTGAACTTTTTACGCGAGAGTTGGAAATTTCTCCTGATGGTAAATGGTTAGGTTGGGCTAGTTTTGAACAAGTTAATCCTCCAGGTTTCAGTACCCAATACCGTTATCATTTTTTGGAACTTAATAATATAGGGAATTATATTAGTAGTTCTTATAGGCAATTTAATCATCCTTCTATTTTGGGAAATAATGTAAAGGGTTTTAGAGGTGTGGAATTTTACTTAGGAAGTAATGGATTGGATTTTTTTATAGGTGCAGGATCAAGTGGAATATATTCAATTAAATTTCCTGTAACCCTTCCGCCTACTTCTGCAAATTTCACTCCAATACAAAGTTCGAACCCAGATTTTGGTTATTCACAAATAGAATTAGCCAATAACTTATTGATGTATGCGAGTTCAGGAATAAATATGTCTAATAATATAGCAGCATTCGACCCCAGTATTTCTTTTCCAGCAGTTCTGCCAGCGAATTCTTTTTCATTATTAAATCCTGGACCTCCTTCAACATCATTTGGTGGCTTTACACTATACACCTTCCCCGATCAAATAGACGGCCAAGATTACAGTTTAATTACTCCGGCAGCCGTTGCTCCTGTTGTAACATATAATACGCTTACCTTTCCATCAGGTGGAGGTAGTGGTCAATCCGCAACATGGACCTATGGCTCAAACCCGGTTAATAATGCAACCAGCCCAATTCATATTATTCATGAGCTACGCATCAAACAAAACTCCACAGTAACTATTAAAGGAATGACTTTTAAATTTAGTCCGGAAGCGAAAGTAATTATTGAAGAAGGAAGTACTTTAATTTTGGATGAGGATGGTGTTGGGAATCCTACAGTTTTAACTGGCAATTCAGTTTCTGATCCTTGTTTTATTCCTTACACTTGGAAAGGAGTGGAAATTTGGGGGAATTCAGCTCTCAGTCAAATTCCTACTGCCTCTGGAAATTTTAATCAAGGTAGGTTAGTAATGAAAAATCGATCCAGTATAGAGTATGCAGAATGGGGAGCTAGAACCTGGAGGCCATTAAATTCAATTCCGCCAACTGGATATGCAACTACTGGTGGAATTGTTGAAGTGAAAAGTGGTAGTTTTTTTAAAAATTGTAGTGTAGGTGTGGAATTTAAGCCATACAAAAATATAGTTGGAAATATTTTAAGGGCAAATAGAAGTATTTTAATTGACGCTGAATTCATTAATACTAATTCTCCTTATCCTTACCCATTTGTTAAAGCACCTATTCATGTATTAGCAGAATCTTGTAATAGTATTCGCATTACGAATTGTCGATTTTTGAACGACAATTCTTTATTTATGTTTCAAAAAGGAAGTTTTGGAGTCAGATCATTTAATTCAAGTTTCACAATAATAAATTCTAAGTTTCATAATTTAAATATTGGCGTTTTAGCTGCTGGCTCTTCTGGATCAAATTTCTTTAGAATTTTTGGTTCTGATTTCTATAATAATAAAGTAAGTATTTATTCTCGAAATAATAATAATTCAGTAATTCAAAAGAATAAATTTTTTATTGGGGGAAATTTAAATCCTAATGCCACCTATCAATTAGGAATTTCAAGCATAAACTGTAGTGGTTTTGCTATAGAAGAAAATGAATTCTCATCAGTTTCACCAACGATTAATAGATGGGGTATTGTTACTGATAACAGTGGAGCGGCTGCAAATCAAATTTATAAAAATACATTCACTGGATTAAATGTTGGTAATTTCGCTTCTGGCAACAATTATGATCAAACTCAGCCCAGCTTAGCAGGGTTATCTTACTTCTGTAATGAAAATTATTCAATAACAGATTTTGATTTTTATGTATCCAATAGCAGTAGTGCAAATAGTGGTATTCGATCATCTCAAGGTACAACATCATATCCTGCACAAAATGTTTTTTCGAAAACTGGTCCATCGGGTACATTTACCGATTTCAACAATACTTCATCTAATCCTATTAATTACTATTACAATCAACCATCTTTCTCTCCAATTTATTACAATGCACCGTTAATTATTCCGAATCAAACTGCAAGTGCAAATGGATGTCCTTCTCATATTTGTCCACCTCCTTGTGATATAGCAAGGTTGCTAAGTACATTGGAAGTAGAACAATTAATAGAAAGATATGACTCGGCAGAGATGGGATATTTGAACCTGCTTTATTCTTACAACCTACTTTTGGATGGAGGAAACACCAATATTTTACTTGACAGTATGCAATTGAGTTGGTCGGATAATGCAATCGTTTTACGAGACGAACTTTTGGCTCATTCGCCTTACCTTTCTCAAGATGTTTTAATGGAAGCGGCCAGAGGAGATGTATTGCCCCCAGCGATGTTATTAATGATTTGTTTAGCAAATCCCGATGCCACCCGCAGAACCGGTTTTTTGGATTTTTTGCAATATGAAATTCCAAATCCTCTTCCTCAATATATGATTAATTTAATTGTGTCTTCTTGGGACAATGAAACTGCTCGTACTATAATGGAAAATTTTCTAGCTGATTTTAACTTAGAAATGGCTGTTTCATCAAATCAAATATTAGCCGACCTTCAACACAAAATTGCAAGTGATATCGATAGTATTAGTCAAGGCGACACAACGAATAGTATTTACAAGATTAAATATTGGTTAAGTAGAATTCAAACGCTTTCTGCAAAGTATAACTTGATAGAGGTTTATTTTTCAGAAAGGGATTTTATCAATGCGGAACTTCAGCTGTCTCAAATTCCTCTTGATTTTACATTAAGCGAATATCAATCCCAAGAATATACTGATTATATTTTCTTTTATAATTTTAGAAAAGCTTTGGATGAAAGTGGCTCAGATTTATCCCAGTTAGAAAATTCATCGATAGAATCACTAATAAATTTCTCTCAAGGAGAACGCAATTTAGCAAAAGGTCTAGCTCAAAATGTACTTTGTTTTTATTATGATATTTGTACTGAAGAGAATTATACCTTGAATTCCGGAAATAGAATGATGAATTCTAATGCACCAACTTCCTTAAACATTGATGCCGATAAAATAGATGCTTCTGTTTATGTAACTCCCAATCCTGCGTCAAGTTATACATCAATTATATATAATATTTACCCAATGAGTTCTCCAGCTATCCTTGTGATTCGTGATATTACTGGTAGAGAAGAAATAAGATTTAACCTCGTTGAAGCTACAGACCAACTTTACTGGGATACTAGCAATGTCTTGAGTGGAATGTATTATTATTCATTGCTATCAGGCAACACTAATTTGTCAAATGGGAAAATTGTGGTGAAGAGATGATGTGGCAGAATAAATAAGGCTGCGAATATTATCTATGTAAAAGCTGAGGAGGATTTTTTTAAGTTCTTCTGTGAGAATATGGATATTTCTTTAAGAAAATACTCCAATTCAATCCATTTACTTATTTTCGGATCGATTTACAATGGAACCATACGCATTAGGGAATAAAAAAGTGGTCCGCGCCTGGACCTTTTACGATTGGGCCAACTCGGCTTATTCACTCGTTATTAGCTCGGCATTATTTCCCATTTACTTTAGCGCCATAGCACATTCCAATGGGGCGAGTGAAGTTCGCTTTTTAGGCCGGACCTATAATCCAGAGTCTTTGCAATCTTACGCTATCTCCTTCGCTTTTTTAGTGATTGCATTAATTTCTCCGATGTTATCTTCCATCGCCGATTATAGCGGACAAAAGAAAAAGTTTATGTACTTCTTCTCCACCTTGGGAGCGATTTCCTGTTCCTTGCTTTGGTTTTTTGAAGGAGCCGATACCTTGTGGGTGGGAATATCTTGCTCTTTGTTTGCTGCTATTGGATATGCAGGAAGTATTGTTTTCTATAATGCCTACTTACCCGAAATTGCAGTGGCTGCTGATCAAGATCGAATCAGTGCTCGTGGATTTTCTATGGGATATATTGGTTCATCACTACTCTTGATTTTTAATCTCACGATGATCATGTTTCCGCAATGGTATGGAAACATCAGCAGCGGATTCGCGATGCGTTTCTCATTTTTATTAGTGGGAATTTGGTGGTTTTTGTTTGCTCAGTATTCTTTCCAAGGCTTGCCTAAAGATCCTGCGAATTCGCCTATCAAAAGAGATATTCTTAAGAAAGGATATCGTGAATTAAGATTAGTGTGGAATCAATTAAATGAAACACCTTATTTAAAAGCATTTTTAATTGCCTTTTTCTTTTACAACATGGCCGTTCAAACCATCATGTATTTGGCTACTTTGTTTGGTGTGCAAGAAATTGCTTGGGCTGATGAAGAAAGTAAACAAAGCGGATTAATCGTTTGTATTTTATTGATTCAATTTGTTGCTATTGGAGGTGCGTACTTGTTTTCATTTCTCAGTAGTAAATTGGGCAATATTAAAGCACTCATTATTTCTTTAACCGTATGGATGTTGATTTGCTTAGGTGTTTATTTCCTAGTATATCTTCCACTTGATTTTTACATCACTGCAGCTCTAGTTGGATTGGTGATGGGTGGAATTCAATCACTCAGCCGTTCTACGTATTCTAAAATGTTACCTCCTACAAAAGATCACGCCTCTTATTTCAGTTTTTATGATGTTTGCGACAAAGTAGGAACTGTTTTAGGTACTTTTGTATTCGGTTACGTAAATGAAGTAACGGGCAGCATGCGCAATTCGATTGTAGCACTGGTTGTTTTCTTCGTGATGGGAATTATCCTCTTGCGTCGCGTAAGTAAATTAGATTGGAATTCTTTAAACTTGAATAAATAATTGTGATTGTAGATTTATATATACCTTGTTATGTCGATCAGTATCAACCTGAGATCGCTCGCAATACATTAAAATTATTGCAGAAAGTAGGTTGTGGCGTGAATTATAATATTGAACAAACTTGTTGTGGTCAGCCTGCTTTTGAAGATGGTTTCCGTGATGCATGCAAGGAAGTAGGAGAGAAGTTAATTCGCGAATTCCAAGATGAACGTTGCATCGTTTGTCCTGGACCAGGTTGTGTAAAAACCATTCGCAATTATTATCCTGCACTTTTTCATAACTCTGCCATGCACAATGAATACAAACTCGTACAAAAGAATTTTTTTGAGCTGAGTGATTTTTTAGTTTCGGTAATGAATGCAAGCGATATTGGTGCCGTGTATAAAGCGAAGGCTGTCGTTCACGACTCCTGCACACTTCCTCAAGATCAAGATAAGGAAAGTGCACAACTCACCTTACTTCGCAAAGTAAAAGATCTTGAAATTTTGGAGCCAATAGATGCGTGGCCCGGCTGCGGCATGGGTGGCGGCCTCGATCGCAAAAACGAAGAACTCACTGTTGGCATGGCCGAAGAGTTTTTAAAAGCAATCTCTAGCACCGGCGCTGATACCATCATCAGTAACGATCCATTGTGCTTAATGCATTTGCAAGGAGTCATCACCAAAAAGAATCTTTCATTAAAAGTCATTCACTTGGCGGATGTGCTTGCCAGTGGATGGGAGTGAAATTACAAGGTTACGAATTACGAATCAATACGAAAGTACGAATTACGAATTTACGAAAGCGCGAATACACAAATAAGCTACATTGCATCCATCTACTTATTTTCAAAGTTCAGAGAACAAATCCGTATTAATCCGATTTATCCGTGTCATCCGCGTTCTAACTTCAAAGCAAAAAGCAAGGAAGATTAATCATAAAAAATCATAAAAATCTTAATAAATCTGTGTGCCATCAGGTCTTAATTGATGTGATAAATATTATAAAACCGAAAATCAAATTATTCCCGAATAAACTTACCCCTTCGCTGTCCAGCATCATCAGAGTATTGAATTAAATACATACCAGCATTCAATCCACTTACATCCAACTGATGTATGTCCTTCTGAGCATCATTATTTTCAAAAACAATTTTTCCATTCATATCTGTAATCGAAATATTAAAATTTCCAGATGTCTTAAATGTTCCGAGATTAATAAATTGAGAAGAAGGTACTGGACTGATGTGAAGAAGATAATTTTCTTGCGATGCCTCTCTGCAATTTACACTGATATCAATTTGATTAGAATAACTGATGCATCCTCCAACACTGGTAGATTTCACACGGTAAAGTCCGCTCTGCGTTGCAGCATATTGGGATGATGTAGCTCCTGGAATATTAACATTGTTAAGTTGCCATTGTCGAGCCACTGTGTTGGGCGTAAGATTTTGTAAAATCGTACTGTCTCCTGCACAAATTACTACCGGACCCGTTGCTACAATGGTTGAACGATAAATAGTGATCTTGCTATTGGGTGAAGCTGCAGAACATCCTTCTGGTGATGTTGCCACCACATTGTAATTTCCGCCTTTAAAAACTCCGATGGATGAAGTAGTTTGCAGCTGCAGTAATCCATTTCGATACCAATTGAATGTATTGGAAGAAGCGCTTCCAGAGGCAAGTATAATTGTGTCTTTGTTGCAGATTTCTGTAATTCCTGATGGTTGAATATTTACAGTTGGGAGTTTATTAACGGTAACCGATATTTCATTGGTGGTATTAGTACATCCACTATTATTCGTCACAATACATTTGTATTTTCCAGTTGTGGTTGGCTTAATGATTTTATTTGTTGCCCAAGATAAAGAAGTACCGTTTTTTAACCATTGATAAGTCCATCCTGATTGAACTGAAGTATTGGAAAAACGCGATACTTCAATGCTTCCCGATTTAGCACAGAAAACAGTATCTGGGGCATTTAAGGATGCATACGTGTCGAGGTATTCGAGATTGCAAAGTCCGCTTATGTACGACAAGTTTTCGCATCCATATTGATTGGTGACAATTGAGGTAACAGTTCCAACAACCATGGCGCAACCCACTCCTTGGAAAGCATAAAGAGGAGAGTTGCTTTCACAAACAAGTGGGTTGGTTCCGAAATCAGGTTGCCAACAGTGTGTGAGTACTTGATTAGGGTCATTTAGCAATTCGGTGCCGAGGTACATGGCTACACATCCTACGAAATCAATGTTGATATTGTAATTAGGACGCGGATGAACATATACAGAAGTTCTTCTATAATCCTTGCATCCAGTAGCTGTATCTGTAAACACACATCGGTATTGCCCGTTATCTGCTGTATTAAAATCAGGTTTATCGATAAATTCTGTTCCTTGTCCGAGCCAGGAAGCGGGGAGCGGTTGCCAACTACCATTCACCGTATCACTACGGAATTGCCAATTGAAGGTACCCGTTCGAATATTATTTCTTTGTACTACGATGGTAGCAAAATTGAAATAAGAAGAAGTACTGAATAAAGCTTCACAAGGGGAATCGAGTTGAGCGGTAACTTTTACGAGTTCGTTGGGACTGCAGGGTTGTTGAGCTTGAACAGCGGAGAATAAAAATAGCAGCATTGTGGTGATGAAAGAGTGCTTCATAATTGAAATCAGATTTAGATGGAAAAGTACAAAGAAAATCACTTATGTCTTATATTTAGTGGCATTTATTTAAAAAAGTTTTTAACCTCAATTGTGAATTGGTAGTGGTGGTAACGGAGAAAGTTAAGATTCAAGGAAAAATATTGAAATATTAGTAGCTTAATGTTGAAAATTTAAACGCAGCGACAGCAGCGTTTAATCAACGGGCGCAGCGGAAAAAATATCCGAAGTAAAATTATTTCGCCACTAAAAAAACTTGCAGCTTGAAGCTTTTAGCTTGCAGCTAGTCGCGAATAAATTTACCACTACGATTTCCAAAATCATCGGAGTAATTAATTAAATACATACCTGCATTCAACCCACTTATATCCAACTGTTGAATGTCGAATTGAGAATCGTTCTTTTCAAAAACAATTTTTCCGTTCATATCCGTAATGTTAATTCGGAAATTTTCTGTGGTCTCAAATGACCCGAGATTAATAAATTGAGAAGAAGGTACTGGACTGATATGGAGAAGATAATTTTCTTGTGATGCCTCTCTGCAATTTACACTGATATCAATTTGATTGGAATAACTAATGCATCCTCCCCCACTGGTTGATTTCACGCGATAGAGTCCACTTTGTATGGCTGAATATTGGGATGAGGTAGCACCTGGGATATTAATGTTATTATGCTGCCATTGACGAGCCACCGTGTTCGGTGTTAGATTTTGTAGCGTAGTACTGTCTCCAGCACAAATTACGACCGGACCTATTGCTACAATGGTTGAACGATAAATATTGATCTTGCTCACTGATGAAGTTGCAGAACATCCTTGTGGCGATGTTGCCACCACTTTGTAATTCCCATTGCTAAAAACTCCGACGGATGCAGTAGTTTGTGGAAGTGGTATTCCATTTCGATACCAAGTGAAAGTATTGGAAGAAGAACTTCCAGATGCAAGTAGAATGGTGTCTTTGTTGCAGATTTCTGTAATTCCTGATGGTTGAATATTTACAGTTGGGAGTTTAATAACGGTAACCGATATTTCATTGGTAGTAGCCGTGCATCCATCACTATTGGTCACAATGCATTTGTATTTACCAGATGCAGTTGGCTTAATGATTTGATTGGTTGCCCAAGATAAGGATATGTTGTTTTTTAACCATTGGAAAGTCCATCCTGATTGAATCGCAATACCAGAAAAACGCTTGACTTCCAAGACACCCGTTTTAGCGCAGAAAATAGTATCCGAAGTATTTAAGGATGCATACGTGTCGAGGAACTCGAGATTGCAGAGTCCGTTCATGTAGGTTAAGTTTTCACACCCATATTGATTGGTTGCAATTACCGCAACACTACTAGCGACCGCCATGCAACCTACGCTGTTGAAAAGATAAGAAGGGGAAGTGGTCTCACATGCAGGCGGATTCATTCCGAAATCAGGTTCCCAGCAATGTGTAAGTATTTGCCCTGGATCATTATTTAAGCTAGTGCCAAGAAAAAATCCAGCGCAATTGCTGGAATCAATGGTGATAGTAAGATTAGGACGAGGATAAACATAAATGGCTGTGATCAATGAATCCTGACAACCCGTACTATTATCTGTAAAAACACATAGGTATTGACCGTTATCGGAAGTCATGAAATCTGGTTTCTCAATGGTTTCAGTACCCTGACCTTGCCAAGACAACGAGAGGTTTTGCCAAGTAGTATTTGTTGTATCACTGCGGAATTTCCACTGAAAAGTACCTGTTCGAATATAATTTCTAATTACATAAACTGAAGTTACATTGTAATAGGTGTTGAAGTCGAAATTGGCTTCGCAAGAAGATTCTTGATTATAGAAAATGTTTGTAAGTTCACTAGGACTGCAAGGTTGTGCATAAACAATTGACTGGCAAAGTAACAGAAGAGTGGTGATGAAAGAGTGCTTCATAAATAAAATCAGATTTAGATGGAAAGATATAGAGTGTAATGTACACCTTTTATCCGATATTTAGTATGTTTTTGAAAAAATAATCAAATTCTAGTCCTTAAATTGCTTATCCTTTAACCGCAACGTTCGCAGCGTTTAAGCAGCGGACACAGCGGAAAAAAGTATTCAGAGCAAAATCTCTTCGCCACTAATAATAATCTAAAATCTAACAACTAACAACTAAAACTCTTTCACCACTCCTGTATAATTAAACGGAGTAATCTTCCTCAACTCTGTTTTCAACTTTTCCGAAACATCTAATCCATCAATAAATTTAGAAATGGTATCGGGATTAATTTTCTCTCCTGTTCTGGTTAACGATTTCAACGCTTCATAGGGATTTGGAAAAGCTTCTCTTCTTAAAATAGTTTGTATCGCCTCGGCAACAACCGCCCAATTTTCGGAAAGGTCTTGCTGAATGATATCTGCATTGACACTAATTTTATTAAATCCTTTTAATAATGATTTGCATGCAATCAAGGTGTGCGCGTATGGAACGCCAACATTTCTCAACACGGTGGAATCCGTCAAATCTCTTTGCAATCTCGATACCGGTAATTTCGCCGCCAAGTGTTCAAACAACGCATTTGCCATTCCTAAATTACCTTCTGCATTTTCGAAGTCAATGGGATTTACTTTATGTGGCATCGCTGATGATCCTACTTCATTGGCTACCACTTTTTGTGTGAAGTAGTTCATGGAAATGTACGTCCACATGTCTCTCGATAAATCAACTAAAATGGTGTTGATGCGTTTCATCGAATCAAAAAGTGCAGCCATGTTATCATAGTGCTCAATTTGCGTGGTGTATGCCGAACGTTGTAAACCTAATCGCTGAATGAATCGATCGCTAAAAGCAATCCAATCAATTTCTGGATAAGCTACTGCATGTGCATTGAAATTTCCCGTCGCACCACCAAACTTTGCCGAAGAAGTAATACTGTTTAATAGTTCTAGTTGTGCTTGTAAACGATGATGGAAAATGTAAATTTCTTTTCCGAGTCGAGTAGGAGAGGCCGGCTGACCATGTGTACGCGCTAACATCGGAATGTCTTTCCAATCTTTAGCGACTAATTGAATTTTTTCACTGATGGCTTTGATCGCCGGTAAATAAATTTGTGCATTGGCCTCTAAAATACTCAGTGGAATTGCCGTATTGTTGATGTCCTGCGATGTCAGTCCAAAATGAATAAATTCTTTGTGTTCTTGTAGCCCTAATGCATCAAATTTTTCTTTTAAAAAATATTCTACGGCCTTTACATCGTGGTTCGTTGTTTTTTCAATGCTTTTGATGTGCAACCCGTCTTCATGTTTGAAGTCATTGTAAATAGAACGTAATGCTTTGAATTTATTTTTGTCGAACTGTTTCAGTTGTGGCAACGGAAGTTCGCATAACTCAATAAAGTATTCTACTTCCACTAAAACACGATAGCGCATTAAAGCCTCTTCAGAGAAGTAGAGCGCTAATTCTTCGCAGCTACTTCTATATCTTCCGTCAATAGGTGAAATGGCATTTAATGGGTGGAGATTCATGAGTTTTACTTGGAATAATAAATAAATGTCTCGCTAAATTTTAACGAGGATAAAATGAGTATGTTGATTTAAACGATAACCGCTTCCTTGTTGATTTTTTTTACCAGCCCTTGCAATACTTTGCCTGGACCTACTTCTGTAAATGTGTTTGCTCCATCGGCAAACATATGCTCTATGCTTTGTGTCCATTTCACAGGAGCGGTTAATTGAGCAATTAAATTTTTACGTATGGTAACTACATCGGTTTGTGGAGTGGCCGTGGCGTTTTGGTAGACAGGGCAATTGGGTGTGCTGAAAGTAGTCGCTTCTATGGCTGCTGCTAATTTCTCACGTGCTGGCTCCATCAAAGGGCTATGAAACGCCCCACCCACAGGTAATAATAATGCTCTTCGTGCACCCGCAGCCGTTAGTTTCTCACACGCTGCTTTTACGGCTTCTACTTCTCCAGAAATTACCAGTTGGCCAGGACAATTATAATTTGCAGCAACAACTACTCCTGGCGTTTCCGCACAAATCATTTCTACTTTCTCATCTTCCAAAGCCAAAACAGCCGCCATGGTTCCAGGAGTAATCTCACAGGCTTTTTGCATGGCATTTGCTCTCTCAATAACAAGCTTCAATCCATCTTCAAAGCTCAATGTTCCATTCGCCACCAAAGCAGAAAATTCTCCCAGTGAATGTCCTGCCACCATGTCGGGTTTGAAATCAGCTCCCATTACTCTTGCTTGAATCACCGAGTGAATAAAAATAGCTGGTTGTGTTACATTAGTTTGTCGTAATTCTTCATCTGTTCCAGAAAACATAATGTCTGAAATTCTAAATCCAATGATGTCATTGGCTTGTTCAAACATGGTTTTTGCCAATTCAGAAGTTTCATAAAGTTCTTTTCCCATTCCTGAGAATTGTGAACCTTGTCCGGGGAAGATGTATGCTTTCATGATGAATGATTTTTATTTTTAATAGAGGGGAAAGCCATTAATGCAGCTTTCCTAAAATGAGAGAAATAAATTCTTTTCTTGTTCTGTCGTTTTCAAATTCTCCAGTGAAGGCCGATGTAGTCGTCACCGAATTTTGTTTTTGAACGCCGCGCATCTGCATGCAAAGATGTTGCGCTTCAATCACCACAGCTACACCAAGTGGTTCTAGCGTCGATTGAATGCAATCACGAATGTCAGTTGTTAATCTTTCTTGAACTTGTAATCGTCGAGAGAAAGCATCTACAATTCGTGGAATTTTACTTAAGCCTACAATGTAATTATTAGGGATGTAGGCAATATGCGCTTTTCCAAAGAAAGGTAAAAGATGATGCTCACACAAACTGTACAACTCAATATCTTTTACAATCACCATTTGCTTGTAATCCTCTTTGAATTTAGCTGAATTCAAAATAGCAACAGGATCCAAATCGTTACCATGTAATAAAAACTGCATGGCTTTCGCAACACGTTCTGGCGTCTTTAGGAGTCCCTCTCTATTTACGTTTTCACCAAGTTTTTCAAGTATTGATTTGTATTGACTTGCCAATTGCTCTGTCAATTCGGTAGGATACGTATCGTTACGCACGTAACCATCCATATCTTCTGTGTCGTGTATGTGATTGTCGTTTGCCAAATTGTTTTTTTTATCCAAAGTATTCAACGAAATTATTTTCTGTCTCGTATAATTTGATGCAATGTAAAGCACATCCTTGTGCAGCAATTGCATCCGCCAACTGTTCCCAAATCGTTTGAGCTAATACTTCCGTAGAAGCCATCTTGCCTTCCATGAAGTCAACGTCTAAATTCACGTTTTTGTGATCAATTTTATCCACCACTTTATCTTTAATCAAAGTACTTAAATATTTTAAGTCGATGACAAATCCAGTTTCGGGATTGATGTTTCCTTTTACGGTGACAAATAGATCATAATTATGTCCGTGCCAATTGGGATTGGAACATTTCCCAAAAACTTCCATGTTCTTTTCGTTGCTCCAATCTTTTCTATGAAGCTTGTGAGCAGCGTTAAATCTTTCTTTTCTTGTGATATACAGCATATTGCAATTTCCCTTTTTTCAAGGATGATAAGTCTACAAAATTACGGCTTTTTTCTGATCTTTCACAACTATAATAAGCACAAAGACAGTGCATTGCATTCTCTCCAATTAATTCTTCACTTACATAAGGATATGTGTCTGCCCTAATGGGAAATTCTGCTATTGATTATTATGAGATTATCTTTGTTCCATGAACCCTTCTCGTAATCTTCTCTTTGTTTGCGCTACACCGTTGGAATCAACCGCGTTGGGCTTAGACGGATCGCTAAAAACGGGGTTTTATCCTGATCTTTTAGGGACTGGAAAGTCGCTCCTGATTTCTGGAGTTGGTCTTACAGCCACCGCGTATCAATTGGGCAAAATCCTGTCTACCTTGTCCTTTGACGGAGCAATTAATTTTGGAGTGGCAGGTTCGTTCGATTTTTCAATTCCATTGGGAACAACAGTTGAAATAATTACCGATGAGTTTGCCGATTTAGGAGCTGAAAATAATGATGATTTTATTTCTCTTTTTGAGATGACGTTACAGCGTGAAAATGATGTTCCTTTTTCGAATGGGAAGTTGGTGCCGATGGGCGAGTGGAAGAACATTGGAGATTTACGGAAAGTAACTGGAGCTAGTGTAAATACAGTTCATGGAAATGCACAAAGCATTGCGAATTTTAAGAGGAGAAGTAACGCGCAAATTGAAACGATGGAAGGTGCTGCATTTTTTTATGCATGTGCAATGGCAGGTGTAGATTCTTTGCAAGTCAGGTCCATCTCCAATTATGTAGAACCGCGAAATCGAGAAAATTGGAAGTTAGAGGAAGCTCTTCGGTCATTATCGGTCTATTTGAAACAGTATTTTTTATGATTTTAATGATGCATTGGATTTTTTCAATTGTATAATTGTAAGATAGTCACATTTCTTTCTTAATAACTTTTTTAGAGTGAAGTGAAGAGCGTCTCTTTAAATTTGAAATTTGTAAGTGAAGAAAGTGGCTTAAATGAAGAACAGAAATATTTTTAGATATATGTGGAAATTAATTTTCTTTTTAGTTTTTGGCTTCTATTCATCTTTCGTTTTTGCAGAAGATGGTGGAACAAAACAGTATGCGAATGGACAAAAGCCATTGGATCTTGTTTTTTGTGTTGACCTCAGTGGAAGTACCAACGGACTTATCAATGATCTTCGTGATAATTTATGGCTCATCATCAATCAAGCTAATCACATGGAGCCTAAACCCGATTTGCGCATTGGCGTGATTGGTTTTTCTCGCCCCAGTTTTGGTAAAGAAAATTCGTATGTGAAAATTTTAGCTCCACTCACCAATAATTTTGATTTGATTGAGATGGAATTGTACAAGCTTCGACCTTCTATCGAAAAAGGAGATCAAATAGTAAGTGAAGCGATTCGCACCGCGGTGAATGGAATGAAATGGTCAGATCAAAGCGATGCGGTGAAGATGATTTATCTGGTAGGAAATGGAATGGTTACAGCTAACGGTTACGAGTATGTGAAATATTGTGAACAAGCGCGTGCCAAGAATATTCCAATTCATTCTTTGTATGTAATGAAATCGGCAAATTGGTTTAAAGAACTTCCCGGTTATCGTCGTATTGCCGGACTCACCAACGGCATGCAAACGGAAATTACCATCAACAAAGTAGAGGAAGTGAAAGTGTGGAATTCAGTCACTGCCCATTTGGAATCACTCAATGCAAAGTTTAATGCCACCTATTACTGGACCAGCGACGATAGCAGCACATGTAGAAAGTCATTAACTTCTGCCGACTCCGGTGCATATGAAACTTCACGGGAAACTTTTTTACATCGCATGTATTTTAAATCATCAAATGATTTTCAATCCATCTACCGAAATTGCGATTATTTAAGTTCAAACATGTTGCACCCTTCAGAAACAACAGCAGTAAATTCCGATGCATTTTTACTTCAGGTGAAAGAGTTGCATAAAGTGCGGGAAGAAATCCAAAAACAAATCCATAAAGAATTTCCTAAAGTAGAATTAGACCATCTCCAAAAAGCCTACGTGGAAGGAAAAATGCCCGACAACAACATTTTTCATCGCTCGGTAATGAATATTTTGTATCGCTATTGGGGACTCCGTTGAAGATGTTGGATGTTAGAAGTTGGATGTTAGATTTTGAGTTAATCGTTAAGTTTATAGTTAGCGGCTAGATTAAAAGATGCGAGACAAAAAATGTGGACGTCAATAAAGAATAATTACAAAATTATTTTAACAACAGTAGTCATTTTACTTGTTGGAATTGTGCTTGCAGTTTT
>JANOAX010000090.1:0-7047 GCA_031411335.1 Bacteroidota bacterium | reverse complement strand
TATCTGCTTGCTTCACATCAAATTTTATTTTTGTAAAGAGATGATCGTCCTTTAAGATATTATACAATTCCACCTTTGCATCAGTAGGTCCAAAAAGGAGTACCTCGTCGTAGTTTCTGATGACAGCTCCTAATTTTTTATAATACTCTGCATGTTTTTGTTGTTCTTTATTGTGCATCAGGTTCTCTCCTTTGCTTAAACTAAGTCCTCGGTCCAGCGCATTAAAATCAGATTCAACAATTCTTGTTTTAATTTCTGTTTCAAATTCCATTAAATGGGCGATTGAATGGTTCATCCAAATGCCTAATCTTTTTGTTGCGGTCATGTTTTGCTGTATTTTAATTGTAAATGTTTTAGAAATTATTTTAAAGGCTGATTTGAATTAGTAAAAGAGGCTATTAAATTATTCAAGGAATCCAAATACTCTTTGAGTGCTTCTTTATCAAAAACAGAATCGCTTTCATCAGAAGTACTAGTGGGTAATTCAGAAATGTATTTTGCTAATTCAGGATATGTCTTTTCAATATTCATGGTAACCTTTAGAATTTAGTATTTAAGTTCGTCGTTGTTGTATTTCATAACTAATAAAGATCAAATAGAAACGCATCCATTTTTTACTTTCAGATGATGCAATTCAGCGCCTAAAATGCTTCCTCTCTCCAATTTATCATCGTAAGAAGAAACATTTTTTTCTATTCAAATAACTTAGTTCCAGAGATTGAAACTCTTTAGATAGATTGACTTGTCAATGAATAGTACTACTTCAAAGATCCACACCAATCAAGGTAATCATCTTACACAACTTCGAAAATAATTTACACGATTCACACATTTGATTTCATTAACGTCGACACTCCAATAAGACGCATAATTAAAACCTGGCTAGAACTTCGCATTTAAAAATCCAAAAACGAAAATAATTATGATGCTCAAATTTGAACAAATTTAAAAATACAATTCATCAATCAGAAAAACAGCAATGATGTGCGACGCAGTCGGATTATTTTGTGATGGATTCCTTTTCTATTAAGATTTGACCCCGCTGGGGTCGGGTTACATTTAACTTATTTATTTCCTATAAACATTCGACCCTTTCGGGGTCGGGCGAACTTTAATCCATTCAATGTAACATTTAAATTATTTTAACCGAATCAAAACACCTTTACGCTTGACTACATTTTTGTAATCCCATTGGATTTCTTTTGCCTTGCGAAGCCACGATTTTAGGTCTTTTAATTTGATTTCATCGATGGAGGTATAAAGCATCGAAGCGTCTTTGAATTTGCCAGAACCTGGTTTTAATTTATCATCTTCAAAACTAACTCCACTCCAAAAGAGTAAACGAATTCCGCCTTTCAATTTGCTGTAACCCACCACGGGATTTTCATCCAAGAACCAAACCGGATGTGCATGCCAAATTTTACTTTCTGCCTCGGGCAAATATTGATTGATGATTCCCTCTAAGGTGATGCAGATTTCCTGCTCCCCCTTTGAAAGTGATGCATTGTAAGCTTCAATAGTAGATTTCATTTCTTTGTCCAGCTATAGTTGGAAATGTAAATTTATATAAAAAATTGAAATCGGAATACAACATCTCCGATATAAAAAAAACGCACTCTCCATCTATGAAGTGGAAAGTGCGGAATTGATTGGGTATTCTGTTATTAATAAATTTCTCTAATTCTGATATTTTAATTTTTTATAATTCTACTAAACTGGGTTTTTCCATCTACAGAAATTCTGCAGAAATAAACTCCGCTTTTTAATTCTGATAAATCCAGTGGGATTTCATTACGTCCTTCTGAAATATTTTGTAAGATGAGATTCTTTATCTCTCTACCCATTTCATCAAACAACATAATAGAAACATCACTCGCTTCATCCGCATCAAATGAAAGGGTGGTGAAATCGTTTGCCGGATTAGGATAAATCATAATGTCGTTTTGAGATTCCAACCCTTGATCACCAAATCTACAAACGCCCGTGTTGAAAGTTTGCACTGGTGAAAAAGCCGAAAGTGTCGTCCCTCCTACCGTATCACAAACCGTTCTGATTTTCCATTTATAGGTGGCATTGCAAACCAGATTATTCACAATCCAACTAGTTTTGGATTTAGCAGCATTCACTATGGTCCAAGTTACATCGGTCGATTTTTTATAATAAATTTTGTAACGAATAATATTGGGGATCCCGGTCCATTTCAATTTTGCAGAAGCACCAGTGATATTGATCACCGATAAATTGATGGGTGCATTGCAAGTTATTACTGGAGGTACTTGCACAAATCGCGCAGTAGTTCCACCCGTTACATACACATTATTGTCAGTACCAAAAGCAAACCAAACGGGATATCCGCTCGAAGTGGTCGCTGCCCAAGCCCCAGTACCATTGCTATTCACTTTACACAGCCCCATCGATGACATGGTGCTTCCCGCAATGTAGGCAGCGTTAGATGCATCTAACCGCATCGGAGTAAGAGCCAATAATGATAATCCCGGACCATCGGCATCGAGGTTTTGCCATAATAAACTTCCAACGGAACTATATTTTGCAATCACTACCCCATAATTCACATTGGGATAACCACCTACTACTGGATTATTATCGGTGCCTACTTCCACTTTATTTCCGTTAAATGTATTTAGCTGTGTCCAGATTACAGCACCATTGGGCGAAAGTTTCTTTAACTCACTCGTTGCACCATTGACAATATAGGTATTTCCAAACCCATCACCGGCAGCGTCGCCACCCGAAATACTTGTTATTCCAGGAGAGTTCCAAATCAAATTGCCATTCAAATCCATTTTTGAATAAGAATTTATGCTACCGGTTATTCCACGTTTAATCAGTACAATTTTATTATCCGGAGTAAATTTGAAATTAACCGGTGCACCGCCACCTGTATCGAAATAATTCCAAAGCGCGTTGCCCGAAGCATCGAATTTTTTCACCTTCGTTACTTGTCCGATGGGTCCGGTTCCTAATCCCAACACATAAATATTATTGTTGGCATCCACTAAACATTTTCTTGTGTAGGAACCATCAAATGAGCTTTCATAAACCACCCGCCACAAGAGGACACCCGTTGAATTATACTTCATCAAAAGACTTGCTGCGTTCACAGGATTGGAATATCCCGAACGGATCGTACCGGAAATAAGAATATCTCCTGCGCGATCTACTTCTACCCAAGTAGCTACTTCATGTTTCGTATTATCTGTATTGTTGTAACTTACGTTCCACAGAATAGTTCCTGCAGCATTTCTCTTGATCAAGGTAATATCCCCAGCCGGATTATAATCCCAATTGGCCGTATACACATTGTTAATCGAGTCCGTAGCAATACCTACCCCACCCGGATAATTAAACCAATCTACATTAACTTGAGCTTGCATCATGGAAGTGCACAATAGCAATGTAAGTATCAATTTTGTCTTCATAGTATATTTAATTTTCAAGTACAAATTTCGGGAGTAGGAATGACTTTTTTACTGATGATTATCATTTCGACAGATGATTGCTGAAGAAAATAATTTCTTTTTGCTGATTAAAGAGGGAGTTTTGGCTTTTACCGCTCCACTTTCGACTATCATGATGGAAAATTAGATTTTAAAATTTTGTTCTGAAAACGGAACTATTCAAATGCATTTAAAAGCATGCTGAATCCGACAAAAGATGGGTTGAATAAGATTATAAAAATCGAATAGATGAATCGCTGCCATTCAATTATTGAATGCAGTATTTAGTTCTTCGGATAGCTGTTATATAAATTTCATTTTTGATTTAAGATTCTAGTTCTATTTTACTTGTTACTTTCTTTTACGTGAAAAGAAAGTAACCAAAGAAAGCACGCCTCTACAAAGTGAGAAACAGTGGAAGAGCGAAGACTCGAATTATAGAATTTGTTTTACGTTGATCTTTTTCAACATTACTATTTGCTGCCTGAGGCTATCGAGGGCATCAAAAATCGGTTCGTCCCGACGCATCGGGATGGACGGCCGCCGCACTGGTTCGTAAGAAATCTCCATTTAATAAAAACTATTGATCGAATAATTATTCTGTTTTTGCTCAAACTATTGGACAATATATTATTTATATTAGGTATTATCCAATGTATATACATGCTTCCTGAAGCCGAAAAAAGATAGGTTGAATAAGATTATAAAAATAGAATAGATGAATCGCTGCCATTCAATTATTGAATGCAGTAAATAGTTCTGCGGATATCTTTCATTTAAATTTCAGTTTTAAATTAAGATTCTAGTTCTATATGACTTGTTACTTTCTTTTGCGTGAAAAGAAAGTAACCAAAGAAAGCACGCCACCCAACACCAACCCATTTTTGCGGTTTCTGCTTTCTATTTTCTTTTGCAACGACTGAACAATCTTTTGTGCTATCTCTTTACTTCATCGGTTCAGCAAAAATCGGTTCGCGCTGTTGCGTGGACGACCTCCGCACTGTTCCATATGAAACTACTTTACATTATAATTCATAGCTCGAAATATGATTCCATTTATTTTAAAAAAATTGGATTACATACTACGAATAACCGATACGTTGGGGTACACCTGTCATTTCTAATGACAAGTGAGGAATAAAAATTGATAAAATGTGCAGCGAATCCCAATCGATTATTCATGAACTAAGAATTACAGAAAAACGATGCCATAGTTTAAAACGATGCGCCAATACTCACAAATGCTGTTCTACCGTTGCCGGGCATAATGCCAGGACCTGGGTAGCCGCCGGCTCTGCGCGTGGCGTACTTTTCGTTGGCAATATTATTTACACCAGCTTTCACATTGTATCGCTCCAAAAAATTGTACGTACACGAAGCATCCATCACTTGATAGCCTGAAAGTTTTCCAGTGGTACCCGCTGCATTTGGCAACTCGGTATTCACGGCATCGGTGAATACCTCCCCTACACTGCTAATCTGAAACGTTGCAGAAAATCCTTTGAAGTAATAGGTAGATCCGAAACGGTGAATGTATTTTGGAGTATTTTCTACACTCTTATCTTCAATTGATTTTGTAACATCGTTTGCAATGGCCGGATTATTCCACTTCGTATACTTCGCATCGATGAAAGAATTGGATGCAAAAATACTGAGGCTTCCTACTTTTGAATTTGCTGTAAATGCTTTTACAATATCAATTTCAATAAACGATTCGATCCCTTGACTCACCGAAGTACCAATGTTTGTTCTAAACGCAACCCCATTATCCGTAATAGTTCCAATGCGATTATCGTAATTCAAATAGAATACGCTTACATCAAAGTTTAAGAAATTTCCAAAACTTCCTCTATATCCGAAGTCCGCATTGAATCCACTAGCATCTTTTAAATTGGGATCGATGATGTCGGTGGTAGCTGATGGCGTAAGCTCCGAAAAAGTTACGGGACGATATCCTAAAGAATAGTTGGTATAAAGATTTGTTTTTTCGGTGATGAGTAATTCGCTTCCGATTCCATAAAGAATCAACTCACGAGTCCTTTTATCGGGATTAACCGAGCCCGTTTGGGTGGTATTAATATAACCCTCCATTTTATTTTCAATGTATTCGAAACGAATGCCCGGCACTACTTTCAATCGATTCCCGATTTGAAAAATATTTTCAGCAAAGACAGCATAGTTGGTCGTTCCAAATTCAAGTGCACGACCGTAAGTTGGATTACTTAATGTTAAATCAAAATCACTTCCTGTGCTTCCAACGCCCAGTTGATTTCTTTCTGTGTTGCCACTGTAGACACGCACACCGCCAGCAAAAACATTTTCTTTTCCTGCTAATTTATAGCGAACAGAAATGCGTGCTTCTGCGCCATAATTTTTGTAGTTATCTCGATCTACTTGTCGTGGATTATATTGCAACGTATTTGGATTAATGGAATCTAGTGTCGTGATGGCTTTCGTATAGCCAACACTGTTACGTTCAGCAACCGTTGCAAATGATTTAATGTGCAGCGATACCGACGGAGAAATTTCATACTTTATTGTGAGCGATGCAACATTCCATGGTGTGCTGAACCAGTTTCGCTCTCTGAACGATTGACGATGATTCTCTTTGTATTGCACATCGGTTAGTCCGCCCGGCTGCTGACTTTTATAATCCATGCGTGTATACTCGGCGCCGATATTTATTTTTTTGGTGAGCTGATAGTTTGCAGAAAAATATCCTGTGTAAATACTGTATTCACTGTTGCTGCGCCATCCATCGGCTGAACGATGATGCAAAAATCCATAATAAGAAAACTTTTTATACGTTCCACCCAATGCATTGTAGGTATTGAATAATCCATAAGAGCCTACGGTTTGTTGTGTTTCAAAAGAGATGGGCTTGTTGGGATTTCCTTTTTTAATTTGATAATTAAGTAATCCGCCAAACTGCGAACCATATTGCAAAGAAGCTGCACCGCGCACCACTTCAATTTTACTTAATGCTTCCATGGGTGGCGTGTAATACGTTTCCGGATAGCCGAAAATCTCCGAACAAATATCATAGCCGTTTTGTCGCACATTAAACTCCCAAGAACGGTTAGGGCTTAATCCGCGCGTTGCCACACCCACCTGAATTCCGGAACCATCGTTCTCCCAAATGCTCATACCCGGAATCTTTCCAAACACCTGACGCGTATTGTTCGTGCTGAGGTCGGCATTTATTTTATCCATGTGGATCACCGTTGATTTCTTACCCGCATAAATCACATTGTCTTTTACATCGGGCATCTGCTCCACTCCACCCAACGCATTTTGATCATTTATGATTACTTCGTTGAGATCGATCACTTTTGAGGTATCGGTTTTTTGAGCATAAATGGCCGAAAATGATGAAATGGATAATATAGCGGAAACTGTTATTAATTTTAACATATTGATTTATAGCATTTAAAATAGAATTATTCGATTGAACGGGACAAAAGTATTATTTAGAATGATTCTAAACAAGGAATATTGGAAATGTTTTTTTGAAGGAGAAAAGTGTAATCTTTATTAGATCGGGTTAAAGCCTTTTATTAAAACGGGGTATTTCTTCTGTTTAAACGGG
>JANOAX010000089.1:0-6212 GCA_031411335.1 Bacteroidota bacterium | reverse complement strand
GTTATTAAATCGCACCGATGACATATCCGTTGTAGTAAAGTTATTACTTACATTAATTTGTTGCGACAATGTATTTATAAAAACGGCTTTGTCGTTTACAATTAAATAACTCTCTTGTACAATAACATTGTTTTTAATATTGTTTTTAGGTGCCCCTTTTGCATTTAGAAATCGAATTCCCTCGAACTTAGGATTAATGATTAGATTATTTACAATGTGAAAATACATACCAGGAAAGGAAGCAATTCCATCAATGTATATTCCATACTTTCCGCTTGGTAAATTATTTTTAAATCCTGGTCGAATTACTTGATTGTTATAGATAAGTACATCGCCCAAGCCTTTAGAGTAAATACCCATGCCTTCTCCATCAATCACTTTGTTGTTATAGATTTCACCTGTACTGCCTTCTCCTAAAGTGATGCCTGTCATTTGCCAGTCGGCCAATTGCTGACTATCGTGTTTAATTTGATTATGATGGACTTTAGCATTCACAGCAGATGCTACCTGAATGCCATCCCATCCTGTATTTTCTACGCGGTTGTGATGGATATCTACATTCCTAAGTAAAGCGGGCAATACTATACTTGGTACTCCGCTGCATTGAACAGTTTGTCCTTGATAAAATGTACTTCCAATATACATTCCTTCCGTACCTGTGTCATGAACATAGCAATGATGAATTACTGTATTTTCTTGAATAAATGAGTTTCGATCAAATCCGCAGAAAGGCTCTGTCTTTGCAGTGATACCTGAGTGTTGGGAATTTCCCACTTCAACATATTCTATTTCAAAATCAGTACTGAAATCGCCAATGCTTAATCCACTACCAATACGGTTAAATATTTTTATTCCATAGAAGGAACTTGTATCTCCTGCGCCCGACAATTTAATATATTTTGATTTGCGAATGGATATACCAAAGTAATGATTACTGTTGATCTCAACAATCCCTCCTTGATTTATGATAGTGATTGGATGTTCTAAAGTTCCATTTATATTTTTAAAAATGATAAATGGACGTGTTCCTTTTGTGAGTAAGATAGTATCACCGGGCAATAGTGAAGCATATGGATTCAATTGCCCATCAATCACCCAAACCGTGGAGTCGGCAATCAAATTTTTTTGTGCGAGAGAAGAAGTCGCAGTTAAAATGCAGCTAACAAAAAATGCAAAAAGTGATTTAGTATTCAATATTAAATTTATCTATTTAGGATTTTACTTTGGTCACGATAACCCGGCAAATTTTGATACCAATCTGGATAAGAGACTCCACCAGACTGTACCCAGCTGGAAAATTTCAAGTAAGCATCAATAATTTTATTTTTCTCAGTAACGATTCCATAACTTCCAGGAATGTTTATGCACCAAGGAAGATTTACATCTGATTTGTAATAGCGGCCCAAAGCCGGATTTGTTCGATCTTGTCCTGTATTGAAGAGTGTAGGATCTGCTAGATTTGTAGGCATTTTATCGGCTTGATGAATCTCTTTTCCTCGGGTCATGTTACTAATTAAAAAGGCATTGAATGGTGCACTGCCTAAGTTGCTTAGTGGAATTCCACTTACTAAAGTTATTTCAAGAGAGAGGGTATCACTCACCACTACAGGTGATCCAGGTTCTGTATTAACATAAAATCCAGTGGGGCGGGGAGCGATTGAGGTGGAATTGTCGAACGCAATTATTACTGCATTCGTTTGCCCAGCTTCGGTTCCATTTGCATTTAATGAAACATAACTTTCAGTGAGTTGACAACCTATAACGCTTTGTACAAAGGAAGGCGGGAAAGGAAGTTCAATTCCAAATCCATGTTTGAAGGATCCACCTGCTGCTTTTACAAATATTTGGGCTTTTATTTTTTTAATTTGATTGTTTGCATTTTGGATGGAATTGAATTTGTAACCTACAATCAAATCGTTCAAATCATAATCACCTCGGTAAGGCCATAAATCTTCAAAAGCTAAATATCCAAATGTGTTAGATCCTGGATAAAAAGTATTAAAAGCTAATGTTGGATCAGAAGGATATTCATCTTGAATATCTGGAATGCCATCCGAATCAGAGTCGATTCCAGTATTTACATTGTTCACTTGATTGGAATAAATGGCGTTTGCAGGATAGGAACTCATGTAGAATACTGCATCATTAAAATCGTTGTCGCTCCCAGAAGTTCTATTTAAGTCTTCAAATCCAATAACCATTTTTTGTTCAATCGAATCCCATAGTAAAACATTATGAACTTTATCGCTTACCACAGTTTCTGGATTTAAATAATCATCAGAATAAAACTGTGCATGTCCATTTCCGACTTGTGCCGTTGAAATATTATAAGAATTGGCTAAGAGTACAAATCCAATAACGGTATCTACACCGCATGTCCCAATATGAACTTTATCGCCGGTAATAAGTGCTCCGCCGCCATTGGTATAAGAAAAATTTGGAAAGACGACTTTTATATTTGTGATGTCATTGGTCGATTGAGGGGGATTATTTTTATGGTATTTGTAATATCCAATTGTATTTCTAAAGCCAGCTCCTTCGTGTACAAATGTCATCCATAAATCAGCATTTTGGTTTACAGATAAACTTGAGCTTACATTGTTGGCAATGTATTGCGGCGTGTTAATGGGTACCGATCTTCTTTCTGGTAAAGACTGATTAATTCGATTTAAAAAGGAACTATTCACCACATCGCGAGGCGAAACTAAATAGTTGGGTACACCTTGAGCATTCCAAGTTCCCATGTAAATTTTATTTGGAACTGTATTCGTTTTATAGGTAGATGTGTTCTGAACGTAGTTCCTTGAAGTTGGGTTGGCAATAACTAATTTTTGTGGATTGCTGCTGCCTAATGTTAAGTTTAAATAATTTCCTTGTACATCAACAATAGCATTGTTTGGTATTCCAATAAAGTCGGAATTGACGATAACTTGTTGAATCGATTTTGTGATTTTGAAACTTTGATTCAATGTACCACTTGAATTTGTAGATCCAGTGAATAATACCTCCCCATTATTTTCAGGGGTGTCGGTCATGATTCTGATCTTTACTCCTGGAATAGGTTGATCATTACTCGTTAAAGCATTGATCGATACTGTGAGATTCTTTGTTAAATCGTAATTGAATGTAGCAGGTATTTGCAACTGCTGCATATCCGTAACTATGGTAGTTCCATCAGGAGCTTTGTACTCATCTATATCTTTTACGCAAGATTGAATTCCAAAAATACAAAGAATTGCAACCCAATTATACCGACCTAACACTTTTTTTCTCACCTCGATTTTGATTATGTACAATAATACGTGAATCAGCTTGTGGATGTTGATTTACAAAAGCTACTTTCTTACAGTTTGAATTACAAAATGATAAACTTTGTAATATTTAATGTAAGAAAATAAGATTAATTCTCTAAAGTAATTTTTTTTTCGAAACTAATTTTAAATGGGATTAGAAACTTTTCTTTCTGATCGTTCCCAAATTGATGATTGTTTCCCCTTTGTGAATCGTAGAAAACCTGCAATTGCTGCATAATTCATCATCGTAAAGTAGTAAGGAATAAAAAATGCCTTTATTTTAATTTCCTTCTTTTCTAGTATGTATCCAATCCATGCTAACACATAAAAAGTTAAATGTGCATAGAGTAAAGTGAGGTAAGTCGGATTTTGAGATGCTAAATAAATATTTAGCGGTAGAAGGCAGAGTAAGAAGAGTGGAGCTAATGTCCATCTTAATACTCGATGCGATACATATTGAAAAGTGAGAATGGGATGATTGAAGAAATTAAATAAACTTCCTAATCGACTCATCGCTTGCCAGCCGCCAGCGCAAATTCTAATTTTTCTTTTCAATTCTTCATGACTATTGGCTGAAGCTGTCTCCGTAGCGGTTGCTGTTGGATCGTACATTACTCTATATCCCGCTTGTGTTATTCTTAAGGATAGAACAAAGTCATCAAGGATAGTATCTTCTTCTAATGGATGAAATAAATGCTTGCGAAATGAAAATAATTCTCCTGCCGCTCCAACTACAGTATGTAAACGGGCGTCGAATCTTTTTAACATAGATTCGTATTTCCAATAGAAACCTTCACCAGCTCCCGCCGCATTTTCCTTTTCACCTTGACTAATTCTTTTCTCACCGCTCACAGCTCCAATTTCTGGATTAATATAGTGTCGCACCATGTTTTTGATCGTGTTGGAGGGGAGAACTGTATTGGCATCAGAAAAAATGATAATATCACCCTGTGCATGAGCAACAGATCTGTTTTCGGCAGCTGATTTTCCTCTACGGATTGGGTCGTGCAAAACCTCAAGAGTAGTGTATTGCTCCAACTTGATTTGTGATCCATCCGTACTTCCATCAGTAATAAAAAGAACTTGTAGTTTTTCTTTTGGATAGTCCAATTGTAAAGTATTTAGCACTTTACTTTCTAAAATGTCAATTTCATTGTAACAAGGAACAATGAATGTTACCGTTGGTTCAAAGCGAGGATTGATGATTGTATATTTTTTTGTCAGAAATTCTTTGATTTTAACAAGTCCATACAAAAGGATTCCATAGCCAAAGTAAGCATAGAATATGATAACAATAAATGTCCAGAATAATATTTCTAGTATGGTCATACGGCTTCTCTTAATGGTATATAATGTGGCACTGTTTTTTCCCAGTTACCTGTGATTTCATTGTATTGTTTTATTGTTCGCGCAGGATTTCCAGCAACAATAGTAAAGTCAGGGACACTTTTGGTAACAACACTTCCTGCTGCTACAATAACGTGTTTTCCAATAGTTACTCCCGCCGTGATTACAGCATTGGCTCCAATCCAACTGTCATTTCCGATGGTGATTTGTGAGGTGGTACAGGGTTGTAATCGAATAGGTGTATGAATATCCTCATATCCATGATTCAATCCCGACATCACAACATTTTGTGCAATAATAACATGGTTCCCTATTTGGATGGGTCCGATGAGTACATTACTGATTCCTACACGTGTATTATCGCCAATATGTACTGCACCCATTCCGTTGTTCACGACAGAAAAATCTTCGATGGTTGAATTTTTCCCTAACGAAAAATCATTGAAAGGAAGAACATCCATTCTGGTTTTCCAACAAATGCGAGCTCCTTTGCCTTTTTTATGTTTTAATGGATTGATAATTAGTTTAACCCACAGTCTCGGCCGAGCTTGATTTTTGGGCATGAGTAAATAAAGTATCAGCTTCTTTAATGCTTGATTTTTCTTGATGAATTCAATCATGTTTGATGTACTAAGTGTTGATTTTACGTGAATTCTTTGAAAAAGTTCCTCTTTCTATTGGATTGTTTGATAAATACGTAACTGATGTTCACCATCGAGCGTAGAAACAGTATATGATAACCGGACAAGATATTGTTGTTGTAGGACTACAGCCCTGGGACATTAGCATTGGAAGTAATTGTAAGAATATTGCAACTGAACTTGCAAAGCATAATCGAGTCTTATATATAAATCCTTCTTTAGATAGAAGTACTTTTTTCAAAGGAAAGAATGATGAGAAAGTACAATTCAGAGTAGATGTAATGAAGGGCCGAAAAGATGGATTGGTAAGGATCACTGAGAATCTTTGGTGTCTCTATCCCAAACAAATGATTGAATCAATAAATTGGATCCAATTTAAAGGGATACATGATATTTTAAATAAAAGAAACAATAGAAAGATAGCCAGTGATATTCGTGGTGCCATGAATAGAATTGGAATGCGTCGTATTACTTTGTTTAATGATCAGAACATGGTACGTTGCTTTTATATGAAGGAGTTCCTTAATCCAGATGTTTTTATTTATTATATCAGAGATAATTTAAGTACCATCCCGTACTTTCAAAAGCATGCTATGCAAATGGAGGAACAATTGATTTGTCAGGCAGATGTGGTAGCAACAAATTCTGAATTCCTTGCAAATTATGCACGCACTTTTAATCCGAATGCAAGAATGGTAGGGCAGGGCTGTGATTTTTCTATGTATTGCGAGCCTATAAATATTGAAACAGCTGAAGAATTAAAATCTATTAAGGGACCCATAATCGGTTACACAGGATTTTTAACATCCGTTCGTCTCGATATAGAGTTATTGGAAAACTTAGCTCGAAGAAATCAACAATGGAGTTTAGTGTTAGTAGGTCCAGAGGACGATTCATTTAGGAAAAGTGAATTACATCAAATGCCGAATGT
>JANOAX010000088.1:0-21352 GCA_031411335.1 Bacteroidota bacterium | reverse complement strand
ACACGAAAGAAGAAATGAAGATGGTAAATGAAACTTGTAAAATTATGGGTGATGATTCCATACGCTTAACAGCTACAACAGTTCGAGTTCCCGTTGTTGGTGGACATTCAGAAAGTGTAAATATTGAATTTGAAAACGATTTTGATTTGGATGAACTGCGTAATCTTTTGGCAAACTCATCTGGAATTATTGTACAGGACGATCCAAGCAAAGCACTTTATCCGATGCCATTGTATGCAGCAGGACACGATGAAGTATTTGTTGGCAGATTGCGTCGCGATGAAACACAAGCGAACACGCTAAACTGTTGGGTTGTGTCCGATAACCTTCGAAAAGGAGCAGCAACCAATGCTATTCAAATTGCAGAAGTACTTTTGAGAAAGAATTTAATCGGTTAAGCTCTTTACTTAGCGAGGGCGACAGGGTTGGATAATCCAGAAAAACTGGTAATATCCATCTTAATTGATCCCACTAAAATATCGGCTTGAGCTCGAATGGGAATTCTATTTTTATCGTCAGTCAACCAAATGGTCATTCCTTCCTTCTCTTTAAAAACACGTCCTTCTAATAAATAAGGTCTAAACATTAAGCAACTGAATGTACCGAGACGCGTTTTAATTTTTTCTCTTCCTACGAATTTAATTGCCATGGGAAAAGTTTCATCATCGAGATAACAATTAATATTAAAAGTATCCCCCACTGCAATATTTGTAAAATCCAAGGTGCGTGCAAAGTAAAATGCAGAAATTAAATCCTGAATTCTTTCTGGAGTTTTAATTGTTTTCTTTTCACTGGTTGCAGTGCGTTTTGAATGATTAAACTTTACATTCTGTTTCTTCTTATAGCCGCCTTCCTGAATATCACGAATAAACAACCACGGAACGATGGTTTGTGTATCAATGTAACTTTCATAATGATCCTTAACTTTAAAAAACCAATTAAATGCTCCGGTTGATTTTCCAGAACCCACCACTCGATAACAAGTACGACCTCCAATATTTTTTAAGTTAGGATCTACTTCTAATTTCGCAGTTCCAGCATCAATGAATCCGTAGTGAATACGGTATTCTAAAACTTCACTGGTACTAAATGCATTGTTTTGAACTCGAGCTAACAAAGCTTGCGCATTCAGGGTAAATGAATGCGCAATACTCAATACGACAATATAAATTATCTTTTTCATTCTTCTTTCGATTCGGGTTGATCTTCGTCGTCAATCAAATCTTGTTCCAAGTTTCCCATGGCAGCTTGTGGGTCTACACTACCTTCAACGACAAATTCTCCATTTTCGTCTACTTCTTCAATTAAAGCTCCTGGCTCTAGGTCGACCGGTACATCGATAGGATCTGACAAATCACTTGGGTTTCCAATCTCATTATCAGCTATATGGAGCTCTTTTAACTGTGGCAGATCCTTCACCGAACGCAATCCAAAGTGGTCCATAAAGTTCTTGCTTGTCGAATAAAGAAGCGGTTTTCCTGGTCCATCTCCCTTTCCAGAAATGATAATTAATTCTTTCTCTAGTAATTTTTGAATACTATAATCACAATTTACACCACGAATATGTTCAATTTCCGATTTAGAAATCGGTTGCTTATAGGCAATAATAGAGAGTGTTTCCAATGCTGCTGTACTCAATCTCTTCTTTGCTTTAATCTGCAACAACGTATTTACTACATGATGATATTCTTTCTTCGTGAGAAATTGAAAACCATCTGCAATCTCAATTAATTCGAACGAATGATCTTCTGAAGCGTATTTCTCCTTCAATTCAGAAATTAAACTTTGAAATTGTTCTTTCTTTAGCTCCCATCCATAAACCGTTTTTAGACAAGATAAAACTTCATCACCTGTGATGGGTTGCTCTGATGCAAAGATGAGCGCTTCGATATGTTGTAATAATAATTGCATGCTATTCTTTTTTTATTTTATTGATCAATAAATTTTCTGTAAGATGGGTTACCTCTGACAGAAAAAACTTAAACTACGATATTTACGATTCGGCCGGGGACAACAATTATTTTCTTTGGAGTTCCCTGCATAAACTTTCCCAACTCTTCTGAACTCATTACATTCTTTTCCACTTCTTCTTTACTTAATTGCAAAGACAAGTTAATTTTAAACTTCACTTTTCCATTGATGGAAATAGGATATTCAAACTCATTCTCAACCAAATACTCTTCCTTCCATATTGGAAAACTTGCTTTGGTAATACTTTCTTTATGGCCTAACAAACTCCATAACTCCTCTGCAAAATGTGGTGCATAAGGTGAAAGAAGTATGGTGAAAGGCTCAAGAATTTGTCTCTTATTACATTTCAAATCACTTAACTCATTCAAACAAATCATGAATGCACTGATCGTGGTGTTGAAAGAAAATCGTTCCACATCTTCCTCTACTTTCTTGATGGTTTTATGCAATACTTTTAATTCAGCAGCAGAAGGAGTTTCATCACTTAACTTGCATGCTCCATTTTCTATTTGAAACAACCGCCAAGCACGACGCAAGAAATTGTGAACGCCGCTAATTCCTTGTGTACTCCATGGTTTACTTTGTTCTAAAGGACCTAAGAACATCTCATACAAACGCAATGTATCCGCTCCGTATTCTTCGATAATATCATCTGGATTAACGACATTGTATTTGCTCTTCGACATTTTTTCGACTTCAGCTCCACACTTGTATTGATCTCCTTCTAGAATAAATTCAGCATTCTTAAAATCTTCTCGCCACAACTTGAACTTCTCAGTATCAAGAATATGATTTGGTGCGATACTAATATCTACATGCAAAGCGGTAGTTTCATATTGATTTTTTAATCCCTCTGAAACAAACTTATTGGAACCATTAATTCTATAAACAAATGCACTCACTCCTTGAATCATTCCCTGATTGATCAACTTCTTTGCGGGTTCTTTACAAGGAATAAGATTTAAGTCATACAAAAATTTTGTCCAAAAACGCACATACAATAAATGTCCAGTTGCATGTTCAGCTCCACCCAAGTAGAAATCTACTTGTTGCCAATAATTTACTGCTTCTTTCGATACAAATTCCTTTTCATTATTGGAATCCATATAGCGTAAAAAGTACCAACTCGAACCTGCCCATCCTGGCATCGTTGTCGTTTCATAATTAAATTTTCCCTTATACTTCCAGTCTGCAGCTCTTGCTAACGGTGGTTCTCCACTTTCGGTGGGTTGAAACTTATCAATTTCTGGTAGGACTAATGGAAGGTCAGTTTCCGAAATTGTTTTTGGGATTCCATCTTCATAAAAAATGGGGATGGGTTCACCCCAATATCGTTGTCGACCAAAAGCAGCATCACGTAAACGATAATTCACTTGACCTTTTCCAATTCCTCTTTTTTCAATTTCACCGATGGCTTTCTTCACGGCGGCTTTTACATCGAGACCATTTAAGAAATCAGAATTTACCAAAACACCTTCCTTGGCAACATAAGCTTCTTGTGCTAAATCACCTCCACTTACCACTTCTTGTATGGGTAAATTAAAATGTTTTGCAAACAAATAATCTCTTTGATCATGTCCAGGTACAGCCATTACAGCTCCTGTTCCATATCCAACCAACACATATTCGCCGATCCAAACTGGAATTTTTGCGCCTGTGAAAGGGTGAGCGACGTAAGCCCCGGTAAATTGTCCACTCACTTTTTTCACTTCTGTTTGACGTTCGCGTTCCGATTTTTTTGAAGATGCTTCAACATATTCTTGAACCGCACTTCGGTACTCCGCCGACGTTATGATATTTACTAAATCGTGCTCAGGTGCCAATGCAACAAAAGAAACTCCAAAAACAGTATCGGGTCGGGTGGTGAAGACTTCGATGTAAAGAGTTTCTCGATTTCCTAATGTACTAGCCTCTCCCCCTAGCCCCCTCTCCAAAGGCGAGGGGGGATTTGAATGAGAACTGTCATTTTTAAAATCCGATAAACTTTGACTTATACGTGGATTAGAATCACCAACTAGCTCCCTCTCCGCTGGAGAGGGTTGGGGAGAGGCTTGAACTTTATGCGAACTGTCATTCTTAAAATCCGAAGAATTTTGCTCCGTACTTTCACTAGAAAAATCTCGACTTTCTAAAGTACTAGCCTCTCCCCCTAACCCCCTCTCCAAAGGCGAGGGGGAATTATTTTTTAGTTCATTAAGACGATTAGAAATTACTATTAATACATTTTCAATATCGTCTAATATCTCTTCATTTTTAAATCTTAATACTTCAAAGCCATAGAAATTCAATTCCGCATTTTTATTTGCATCATTTTCTCTTTGACTAAATTCCATATGAATTCCGCCATCAACTTCGATAACTAGTTTTGGATCCAAACAAACAAAATCAGGAATATACTTACTGATTGGATACTGTCTACGAAATTTAAAACCTAATGAAGTTCGACGTAACGCTTCCCACAAAACTTCTTCAGCTTCTGTTGGATTTAATTTATTCTCTCTAGAAAATTTCTTTAAATGAGAATAGGATTTTGGATCAGAATATCGATGATCTTTCAGCTCTTTAGTGTCTGGAGATGCCGCATTATAAATCGAGTTTTGATCAGCTTGATCATTACTTTCTTCATTGGGAATTACTTCAAATCGAATACTTGTCCCTTCTGATTTTCCAATCCAATTGCGTTGTGCTTCTTTCACTGAATCTGGCCAATCCAACTCATCTAAATCAGTAAGCAAACGATCGGCATATGCAGTGATACGTAAACTCCACTGCTTCATTATTTTTTTTTCCACGGGAAATCCTCCACGCTCGGAGACACCGTCTTTTACTTCGTCATTCGCGAGAACAGTACCCAAAGCTGGACACCAATTCACCATAGCATTACTCAAATAAGCTAAACGGAAATTCAATAAAATATCTGACTTTTCCATTTCCGATTTGGCATTCCATTCATCGGAAGAAAAAGGAGCTACCGCCTTTTCGATATCACCAGTTAAATATTGAGGTTCGGAACAATTGAATCCTTTTGTACTGAAAACAGCAATTAATTCATCGATCGATTCTGCCTTCTTCGTCGCGCAATTAAACCATGAATTGAACAATTTAATAAAGACCCATTGCGTCCACTTATAATATTCAGGTTCGCATGTACGAATCTCTCTTGACCAATCAAAACAAAATCCAATACGATCGAGTTGTTCACGATAACGCGCAATATTTTGTTCGGTAGTAATTTTTGGATGTTGACCTGTTTGAATGGCGTATTGCTCTGCGGGCAATCCGAAAGCATCATATCCCATCGGATGTAATACATTAAAACCTCTCAGTTTTTTATAACGCGAAACAATATCAGACGCAATATAACCTAATGGATGTCCTACATGAAGTCCCGCACCACTTGGGTAAGGGAACATATCCAACACATAATACTTCTTCTTGCCGCTAACAATTTCGCTTTTATACGATTTATTCTCACGCCAATAACGCTGCCACTTGTCTTCTATTTCTCTGAAATTATACTCCATTATTCTTTTCTAATCAAGGGCTACGAAGTTAGTAAAAACCTAGGGTGGATAATTCTTAATATCCCTCTAAAAAAGCAAAGTATAATTTAATAGTTTTGTTGACCTGCTATGACTGAAGAAAAAAAACTCATCCGAAAGACACAACGAACCTCTCGCTTATCCATAATGATAAGTATGTCGTTGGTGCTCTTTCTTTTAGGTAGTTTAGGAGTTTTATTATTGCAAGCCAACCAAGTGAGCAATTATGTCAAAGAAAACATCGGTATTTCTTTGATTATCAATCCAGATGCAGACAGTACTCAAATCAACGATATTCTAAGTCGCCTGAGTACAACACAATACATCAAAAGTTTCCAGTTAATTTCAAAAGAAGAGGCTGCGGAAGCGTTAAAAAAAGATTTAGGAGAAGATTTCATTACCTTTTTAGGGCACAATCCACTTTATCCAAGTATTGACATCCGCTTAAAGGCCGAATTTGCAGATGAAAAAACGGTTTCTAGTTTTATTTCATCCATCCAACAACACCCTTCAATTAACGAAGTTCAATACCAACCATCATTAATAGAAAGTGTCAACAGAAATCTTAAAACCATAACCTGGATTCTTATTATTTTCAGTTCACTTTTGATCATAGTTTCCATCACCTTGATAAATAACACCATTCGCATATCATTATATGCCAGACGATTACTGATTAAAAGCATGCTACTGGTTGGAGCTACTAAGGGTTTTATTTTAAAACCATTTTTACTAAAAAGTATATTTAATGGATTCATGGGAGGCCTAATTGCTGTCTTTTTGCTTGCTGGATTACTTTACGGCATTTCAGTAAAACTTCCTGAAATAAGTTTTATTCAAGATGTTCAAATTCTTGGATATGTCGCCTTTGGTATGATTGTCACAGGAATTATTCTTTCCTTTGTATCCACTTGGTTCGCAGTGAATAAATATCTTCGTTACCGCACAGACAATATCTATTAAAATAATTATGTCAAAGAATCTTACTACAAAAAAACCGAATGTTTCTAAACCAGGAACATCAGATGAAAGAATAGATGCAGCAGCATTTGCTTTTGGACGAGAGAATTATGTTTTATTATTTATCTCCATAGGATTATTACTTATCGGTTATTTTTTAATGGCTGGTGGAAAATCAAATGATCCCAATGTTTTTAACGAAGAAGTATTCAGCTTCAGAAGAATAACACTTGCTCCTATAGTAGTGATGGCAGGGTATGCTTTAGGAATTTATGCCATCGTAAAAAAGGCTGATTAACTTTAGATGACCTTAGTTGAAGCCATTATTCTTGCGATCATAGAGGGCATCACGGAATTTCTTCCCGTTTCCTCAACGGGTCATATGATCATTGCATCCTCTTTAATGGGAATTGCAGATGATCCCTTTACAAAAACATTTACTGTTGCGATTCAATTTGGTGCAATACTTAGTGTTGTCGTTCTGTATTACAAACGATTTTTACAAAGTATTTCCTTTTATAAAAAACTTTGGATCGCATTTATGCCTGCTGCTGTACTTGGATTTTTAATGGATGATCTTATCGATATGATGTTATCAAATGTATTGGTTGTTGCGTTTACGTTATTAGCAGGAGGTGTTGTTCTTGTATTCATTGACTCATGGGTAAAAGGTGGAGAAGGTGAAGACGCAAAAAATGTCACTTACTCCCGAGCCTTTAAGATTGGTATGTTTCAATGCATAGCAATGATCCCAGGTATATCGCGTTCAGCAGCCACTATTATTGGCGGAATGGTAGCCAAGTTAGATCGAAAAACAGCAGCAGAATTCTCCTTTTTTTTAGCAGTTCCCACCATGTTTGCCGCTACCATTTATAAAGTATTCAAATTTGCAAAAACGGGAGTGGGTGTTAGTCCAGAGCAGGTGAATCTACTCTTAATTGGAAATGTTGTTGGGTTCATCGTGGCAGCCATTGCTATTAAATCATTCATTGCCTTTTTAACTAAATATGGATTTCTATACTTTGGATACTATCGAATTTTTGTGGGTGTTTTAATTATTATACTTTCCATTCTGGGAGTAGATTTACAATTGATTTAAACATGAATTTAGAAAGTCCGGAAGGAGAAGTGCTTTTAATAAATAAGCCTTTAACATGGACATCTTTTGATGTAGTGAATAAAGTGCGTTGGCTATCGAAAGCAAAAAAGGTCGGACATGCGGGAACGTTAGATCCCCTCGCCACCGGATTACTCATTCTTTGCTCAGGAAAAAAAACGAAAACCATTGAACAAATTCAGAGTGATGAAAAAGAATACACCGGCACTTTTTACTTAGGAGCAACAACACCTTCTTTTGATTTAGAAACCGAAGTAGATCAGCAATTTGATATTAGTCATCTAACGGAAGAGGCTATCCGAAATACCTTTAAAAAGTTTACTGGAGAGATTCAGCAAATCCCCCCGATGCACTCGGCCATCAAGCAAGGAGGAAAAAGGGCATATGTCTCGGCTCGAAAAGGAGAAACCCTTGAGCTACCTCCTCGAAGTTTATCGATTCCTGAATTTGAACTTACCCTATGCGAATTACCGCTGATCCATTTCCGAGTGGTATGCAGCAAAGGAACCTATATTCGTGCTTTGGCTCGTGACATAGGTCAAGACTTGGGTGTAGGAGCCTATCTTCATGCCCTTTGTCGGACTCGAATTGGCAACTATTTACTTAAAGACGCCTATACCATTGAAGATGTGATCACACATTATCAATTGAAAAAAGAAAAATTGAAAGAATCGGAAAAGGAAAAGTCTAACAACCAACAAGATACGGCAAATTAAAGTTTTTACTTATTGTTTTTCAATTTATTAGACCTCCATCAGTACCTAAAACCTCAATAATAGACGTATCTTTGCATCCCGATTTAATGGAACCTTACTAAAATCTTACTAAATTCGATCTTCCTTTTTCATGGAGGATCACCAAAAACTCAGCCCGTAAGCTATGAAGTTAACAAAATTCAAATTCGGTTTCAACGAGAAACTGCTTGCTACACATCCTGCTGCTAATAGAGATGAATCACGTTTGATGGTAGTACACCGTAAGACTGGAAAAATTTTACACAAGACTTTTAAAGATATCCTTGACTACTTCGAAGACGGAGATGTAATGGTATTAAACAATACTAAAGTTTTCCCTGCTCGTCTTTATGGTAACAAAGAAAAAACAGGAGCGAAGATTGAAGTTTTCTTGCTTCGTGAACTCAATGCAGAAAGTAAACTTTGGGATGTATTAGTGGATCCTGCTCGTAAAATTAGAATTGGAAACAAATTATATTTTGGTGAAGATGATATGTTAGTTGCTGAGGTGATTGACAATACTACTTCAAGAGGTAGAACATTGCGTTTCTTGTTTGATGGTACATCTGCAGAATTCAGAGATGTTATTGAACAACTAGGACATACTCCGCTTCCAAAATACATCAAAAGAAAAGCAGAGCCTGCCGATAAAGAACGTTACCAAACGGTTTTTGCAAAAATTGAAGGTGCCGTTGCTGCTCCTACTGCTGGATTACATTTTAGTCGTGAATTATTAAAACGCCTAGAGTTAAAAGGTGTGGATTTAGCTGAAGTTACTTTACACGTTGGTCTAGGAACTTTTCGTCCAGTAGAAGTAGAAGACTTGACGAAACATAAAATGGATTCAGAACAATTTGCTGTGGATAGTAAAGCCGTAGAAATTGTGAACAGAGCTTTAGCTAAAAAGAAAAATATTTGCGCAGTAGGCACTACCGCCATGCGCGCTTTAGAATCATCTGTGAGTACGATGGGCGAATTGAAAGCGAATGAAGGATGGACGAATAAATTTATTTTTCCGCCATACGATTTCAGCATTGCGAATATGATGATTACGAATTTCCATATGCCAGAGTCTACTTTGTTGATGATGACTACCGCTTTTGGAGGTTATGATTTAGTGATGGAAGCCTACAAAGTAGCACAGAAGGAAAAGTATCGTTTCTTCAGCTATGGAGATGCTTTATTGATCCTCGACTAATGAATCGCTATGTCATCTTGGTGGCAGGTGGAAAAGGCACTCGAATGTTGGGCAGCCTTCCCAAACAATTTTTGCTCCTACATGGCGAAGCTATCTTAGTTCATACATTACGTCGATTTGCTCTTCCTGGAGTTCATTTAATTGTTGTTATGAATCCTGACTTCATTGATTATTGGGAAGATCAGTGTACTGTTTTGTTAGATATTCCAAAGCACCAACTGGTAGCAGGTGGTCAAAGCAGAGCGCAATCCGTTGCTAATGGATTGAGGTTAGTGCCCGAAAATTGTATAGTCGCTATTCATGATGCAGTGAGGCCAATATGCTCTACTATGCTCATTAACAGTCTTTTTGATGCTTGTGAGAAAGAAGGATCAGCAGTGCCCGTAATAAAATGTAAGGATTCATTAAGAATTGTAACGAATGAAGGGAGCAAAGCGGTTTCGAGAGAAGATTATCGATCGGTTCAAACGCCTCAAGTCTTCCTGAGCAATGAAATCAAAGAAGCTTTCGTTACTATAGATGTAGAATCATTTACCGATGAGGCTTCCATCTATGAAGCAGCAGGTCATAAATTACACCTGGTAGAGGGGGAAGAAAGCAATATTAAAATCACAGTTCCATCCGATATTCAAATTGCATCGGTACTTTTAGATGTAAAATAATTCATTAAAATCTCAAATTAGCATCAGCTAAATCAGATCTATTTTACCCTTTTCTAATTTTGTAAGATTAGCATGATAAATGCACCTAACATCACCTTTTTTTGCGCAACTCAATGATTAAACAATACGTACAATAAAACTAACAAGTTATTGTTTAATTCTAATTGAATAGAAGCAAAATTCCACTTCTGAAAAACCTATCATTGTAAAGATGCACTCAAAAAGTAATTACTCACAAACGGTTCACCAAGGATTTTTCCTGATGATTATGTTGGTGGTTTTTTCTTTTTTTCAACTTTCTGCGGCTATCAGTGGGACAGATACACTTCCTCCTATCAAAATTTCCAATTTTAATTTTGACAAGGTTGATGGATTGATCTCTAATGAACGAGAAATTAGAGCGGGGTTACTGTATGATGTAGATCGTAATAAAATCCTTTGGGAAAAAGAAATGGACTCCCCTGCTCCCATTGCTTCTTTAACCAAAATGATGGTTTGCTTGTTAGCGATTGAAGATTTGAATTCAGGAACTGTATGTCTCGATGATCGAATCACCGTTACTAGAACTTACAAAAAGAGATTACGTCGAAGACGCTATACAACTTATACCGTTGAAGAAAAATATTATTTTGAAGATTTATTGAAGATGGCACTTGTGGCTTCACATAATGAGAGCACAGTTTGGATTGCTAAACATTGCTCTGGAGATGTGAGCACGTTCGTAAATCGAATGAATGCAAAAGCCATTGAATTGGGCATGACTCAAACGCAATACTACAATACATCAGGTTTACCGGGTGGGAGATCCACTCCTGATAATAGTAGCACAGCAAGAGATCAACTTCTTTTAGGAATTGAAATGATTAAATATCCTAAACTCGTTGAGATTTCATCGATCCCATTCATTAATGTCAACAACGGAAAAGGAAATATTAGTTTTCGTAATCATAACGGACTTGTCATCAACTATGGTCAAGAAGTAGATGGGATTAAAACTGGATATACTAGAGCTGCAGGATTTTGTTTAGTAGCTTCTGCTAAACGTGGTGAACATCGATTGATTAGTGTAATCTTTGGATGCCGAGGTCCATGGATTAGAAATGGTATTGTAGCGAACATGATGAACACCTATTACGACGCTATCAAGCTGGGTCGCTTAGGTGAAACCAATCCTGAATTAGACGATTCGAAATTATTTTTAGATAGTGTTAATCGTGGACTTGCCTTTATCAGACCACACATCGAATTAAAAGCTCCCGACAATGCGAGTGATGAAAGCTATGCTTACACCTATAAAACGGTAACTCAAAAAGTAAAAAAAGGGCATCGAGTTCGGAATGGTGAAAACTTAGGAAAAATTGCTAATCGATACAATGTAACCGTAAACGAATTGTCGAAGTGGAATAAACTTAGAAGTTCAACCATTCGCCCTGGACAAACCTTGTATGTTTACTCAACGGTGAAGAAAAGAATTCAGGTGAAGTTGGTTGTTGATCCAGAAGAAAGTGTAGCCGATTTAGAAACCACTCCAGATTCCACAGAACAAATCGAAACTACGTTAAAGAGCGAGCACGTACCTCATAAGAATGGTGAGTTAAAATCCGATTCAACGCTGGAAAATAAAGATTCGACAAAACAAGTCAGTTCCAAAAAGCGAAGTGAAATCTCCAAAACAAAAAGCGAGTATATTTATCATATTGTGCAGCCTGGAGATACTTTATGGAATATCGCTCAGCGTTATCGCACTGATTTAAAGGAGTTGAAGAAAATAAATAAAATTGGCAGATCGAATGGAATTCGAAGTGGAACAAAGCTTAAAATTCCAGTAAACGGCGGATAATTTTTTTTCGTATTTTTACGTTTAATAAAAGCCATGCAAAAACAAATCTTAATGGTAATGATGGTGTTGTTTCTAACGCCCATTGCCAACTTCGCACAAGAGAATACTACGATTCCTCTTGATCCTAAAACAAATCTTATCAGTTTCTCTGAAGTTAAAGAAGTTGGAAGTACTACTTCTATGGAGTTATACCAACGAGCGCTTGCATGGGCTTCTACTTTTTATAAAAATCCAACCGATGTAATTCGTGAGCGCGATTCAGTTAATGGATCTATTCTTTGCAAAGCAAGATTTAAGATTTCAAATACAGCCGATAAAAAAATACCGGCTACCGATGCAGGTAATGTTATGTACACTTTGAAACTTCAATTTAAGGATGGGCGTTACCGTTATGAATTGACTGAGATAAACTGGAAACAACAATCGTATTTTGCTTCTGAAAGATGGATGGACAAAACCTCAAGTTCTTACCAACCAAATTTCGAATCCTATTTACAGCAAACTCAAACGGAAGTAAATCGTATTTTAACGAGTTTGGAAAAAGCGATGACAACTGCGCCATCTGCCAAAACAGAAGACTGGTAATTATAGGATTCGTTTACAATTTATGTGGGATACATTCTTCGCTAAAGTTGCTCGCAGAGGCTGCGCTACGCTAATATTTCTCGCAAAGGCGCAGAGGCGCTAAGCCATTCGGTTGCTTTCTCTTCGCTACCCATCGACAAGCTCAGGGTGAATTTTCTCGCACCCTAGGCATGCTCCCTTCGGCAAGCTCTTTGTGAAATTTTCTCACAAAGATTTCTATGGCTAATTTCAAATTTAATCTTATAAATAAAATTTTATAAATTCCCCTGCTTTGCGCCTCTGCGCCTTAGCGAGAAATTTTATGAATTTTAATTTAGCAATACTAATTATTAAATCGAAAAAATAAGTGTTGAATGCTAATTCTTCATTCTAAAATTAATCAAAGTTTTCACTCTGCCAAATTTTCTCGCTAAAGCTTCGCTTCGACATGTTTTCTCTCCATGGCTGAGCTGCGCTACGCTAATTTTTCTCGAGGCGCAAAGCCGCTAAGGCTGCGCTTCGACAAATGAAAAATAAATAATTATAGAATTCGTGTACACTTCACTTGTTCATGAAAATGGGGTTGATGAATATTTATATTTTCCAATAGCACCAATCCAGGCTTATATCCAACTTTAATTTTTCCAACTCTATTCTCTATTCCAAGAAATGCTGCACCGTTCAATGTAGCTGCTTTAACGAGGGATTCAAAGGGGATTGATGGGAAATGTTTGTGAATGCACTTTACTTCTTCTAGAATCGACAATTGCGTATTTGATGCAAGACTATCGGTGCCAATGGTGATGGTACAATTATTTTTATACATCAAATCGACGGGAGGAATTTTATTATTGATGAAAAGATTCGCTCCAATACAAACGCACCAAAACAAATTAGGGTGGATACTATTTGCTTGTTGAATTTCCGTTTCTGTCGTATACGTATTATGGACTAATTGCAATTTATTTTGCGGGAAGAGTGGTACTAATTTTTGGAGTGGAGAAACTTCACCAAAAGGCATAAAGTCGGCGAAAGAAATTCCACTGTCGTTAAAAAATTCTGTAAGTGGTCCTGATTTATCCTTACAAAACTGCAATTCATCCAGCGACTCTTGCATATGGATGGTAAGGGGATCATTGGCATTAACATTTTTAAATAGCAAATTCAATAATTCGGTCGGACAAGAATAGGGAGCATGTGGAGTTAATGAGGCTTTACCTTTCTTCCCTATCAAAAACTCTTGCTGAAGAGCCAATCCCTTCTCCACAATTGCATTTGCAAAAGCGGGATTTAATCCCAGCAATTCAATAAACGTATGATAATAAATTTTACTCTCTTTTTTTACAATATTTGATCTGCTAAAATTTGAAATATCTCCAACCGCAACAATGCCCTTATTCCACATTTCGGTGTCGGCAGTATACATTGAATTTATTTCCTCTGCTTCTTGCGATTGAAATCGCTTTGAAAACAGTTGTTGAATGAATCCTTTCATTCCCTCCTTATTGGGAGCTAACTCATTCTTCACATGAGACAATTCCAAATGACAATGTGAATTTACAAATCCGGGAATCAATACACCCTCCAATAAAACCGCCTCCACTTCAAAACCATTTGCTATTTCCGCAATCGTGCCATCTGGTAAAACAGATACGCAAACATTCGAAAGTGCGGGACCATCGTTTGTAATTAGTAAAGGGACATTGTATTTTAACACGATGCAAATTTAATGATTATAAATTGCAAAAGTTATTCAGAGAATAGTTCATGACGCATTTTGGATTGAAATGAACAGAGAACTGATAAGAAAGAAAAAAGTAATGAATGATGAAATTGTTTTTAAAAAAATAAAACCTATCTTTGGTTAAGCAAAAAAATTAGTATAAAAAAGTGCTACTTGAAATTGTTAATAACAGGGGGCCAATTTGGGCGGAATATTCAAACATGATAGTAATTTTTACTTATAAAAAGATACTTTCGCATTTTCAATTAATCAACCACCACCTTCTTCACTACCACGCCTTCATCACAAATAATTTCTATCATATAAAGCCCTTTTGATAATGGTGGCAAGGCTAACGTAAACGTATTACCGTAATTCCATTTATGGGTAAATAATAATTGCCCTTGCAAACTTAATAGCCTCATAAAAATATTATTGCAATCTCTTCCTAAGCTAATGGTTAAATCGCTTTTTGTAGGGTTGGGGTACAACAAAACAGTACTTACCTGTAATTCATTTATGCCTACACTCAACGTATCGCACACACTCCCCACAACAGGACCTAGGCGATAGTTTGGGTAGTAGGGTGTTGAGGTGAAATGTTGATTAACAATATTTAATCCGCCATATATAAAATCACTTGCTAAACCAGAAGAATCAGGTTTATTGAAATAGGAAAGTTCCTGACAGCCATACGAAGGGGGGTAATAAATCCGTCCATCTGCGGCTAGTGCTCCAACAGGATACTGCGTTTTAATGTTGGTTATACTAGGCGTATCACAAATTGAAGTGGAAAATGCGGTATCTGCTACCACCGTTCGGCTAGTCTGCACTGCCCCTGGTGTTTGCATGTTTAACAAGTCATATTGAAAAATCTTCACTCGCTCCGTCGCATATAAAAACCTGGAATCAGGGGAAAAATCAGCATCTTCACAACCATGGTTGGGATTGCTGGGATTAGATATGATTTGATGATTGGACAGTTGGCCAGTACAACGATCAAAGTTCATTAAACATAAATCATGTGCTGAAATAATTCCAGCTAAGACTTCACCGTTTGGACTAAAACAATAAATATCTAAATATCTTGCTTGATTATCAAGCCCGATTAACTGAAAACCCATAGACTGAATGCCGGCAGGAGTTAATAGAAATTTATAAAATTTATTTTTATAATGCTTCTTTACCATAATCCACCAATCCCTGCCGTTGGCATGTTTAGTTACCGCGAGGCCTCCACCCCAGTTTGTCAAAGTATCTGTAAAGATAATATGATTTAAACTTATAAAACCACCATTGCCATTATTTAAAGTTTTATTAAATACAGAATAGTACAAGTGCCGTGGTAAAGGATATGGAATCCATGCGGGAGCACCTAAAGGCCAAGTAAACTCCTTCGTAGTATGCAGTAATAGATAGCGGTTGGTATCACCCGGCCAGGGCAAAAACATGCAGCCTCGTATTTGATTAATACCGGAATACATCCCGTTTGTATCACTCGGTGGCTCTAAATAACCCCCTGGTATAAAATCCAGGTTTCGATCAAATAAACGATACCCGTTAGTATAAAACAAAAGATTTCCGGATGAGTCACACACACTAGCATTTTCAGTTCTCATGGGTACATATTTACTTGTCACATTTACTACTGGTACTTGCCCATTATTGAAATCTAAAATTACATTATTAAAGTAATTATTATTTCCACTACAAAGTACCCATTTAGCATCGTGATACTGCGCCTTAATAGGTGTGTATATAATCAAAAATAATAATGTTAAATATTTCATGGCTATTTTACAATTATCAACTTTTTTCGTGATTCCACATTCCCGTTTAAAACAACCTCAACGAGATATGCGCCAGGGAGAGAATTTCCAAGTACCAAGTTACTTAATTTTCCCAACAATTGATATGAATTAATTAATTGTCCCTGCAAAGTGTATATTTTTACGTACAACTGACCCAAATATTCATCTTTCCATTGGTTCAATTCAATCTTTACTTCGTCTGAAGCTGGGTTGGGGTACAATTTTATATTCAAATATGGGATATCAACAGTATTCGTATGGCTCAATCTGTAGGAATTATTGCAAAGCTCATCATCTTCTAAATACTCATCAAACCATTCAACTATCCATTTACGCGCCCAAGCCACCACCGGCCCGTATTCTTTCATACATAGATGGGCCAAATTCACCATCATGGCACTGTCTTCCGATGTAATAATTGTAGATGTCCAAGGTCCATATTTTAAAACAAAGATCTGGTAATCTCGTTCAGCATTTCCCATTTCAGTTGTAAGGTCTAGATCATACAATTCTGCTATCAATTCATCGGCTTTTACGACTAATAATAAATTGCCCTGATTCACTAATGAGTCAATTAAAACAAATAATGAATCAATTATAATTGAATACTCGTCACGTGTCCTTAATAGATCCAAACTGTCGTTAACAGAAAGTCCTGTAGATAACAAGCTATCCAATATCTGTATAAGTCTTAAATTTGTATCTACGAGTTGTGAATATACGGTTGCTTCATCAAATGAAGAGGATGCAGAAGAATAAATATTTCGGATGGCTGAATCCATTAAAGCTAATTTCATCCCATCAGATTCAGTATTACTAATCCAAAACGCCATCATGGATGAATCGCTCTCCTTTAGAGATGTATGATAAACCAGCTTTTGAATCAACTGTCGTTTCAATTGGTTTTTATAGTATTGATCAAGTTCAATATTTTCCAATGAGTCTGCAATGAAATAGTCCCATGATGTAATTATAGCAGATTCGCCATGATTTGTATTTTCGCATATAGGATCAACATTGGTGCCTGTAGGATCTATATTAATGAAACCTGCACCATTCACACCTCCGTTGTTAAAGGGGTTGTAGTTGCATCCCGCCGGAGTGGGTGGAAGGCTTGGAGGTATTCTAAAGGATGCATTAGAACCTTGATCAACTAATATTGCTTCATTATTAAATGTGCCGCACCATTTGTTAAATTTATCATCTTGGGACCCCATAATAGTTCCTATTAAATTCAATCCTCTATTGCCATCGCGCATTACATTAAAACCAAAATCCATATTTGTACTATTCTGTTCCATTTGAATATCGGTACTGCAATAATTAACCTCGTTACATAAATATTTATTTTCATTTAGGTTCAATAAGCCACCTGCACTTATGTCAATTCCTATCCGTGAAAAAGGCAATGAGTTAATGTCTCCATAAATTTGGTTATCTATAACGGTAATATCATCACATCCTTGTAATATTATACCACGTTGCCAACTCGATCCATTAAGAAAAATCTCATCACTCCCAACAATGGTAACAGAAGTCCCCGCCGCATAAATTCCTTGTCGCAGAAAATTTAGATGAATTGTATTAGCTCCACCCCCATCAAACTCGCTGCCTACAAAACGGTTTCCCACAACATTAATGGCTCCTCTAAAACCAGTAAATGCGCCCATTGTTGTAATATCTTCAAAATAGTTGTAATTAAAATCAGTTCTGAAAGCAGCAGGGCTGTTTAATACACGCACTCCAAAACGACCGTATTTAATATTATTATCAGAAATCTCCATGCGGTTTGCTAAAAAATGAGGGGGCATTGCCGTTGCCCTTATACCATCCACTACATTATCAAAACTATTTGCTCTTACAATAGGTGCTAGTCCATTGGTTCTTATACCAAAAAAACAATTGGAAATATTGTTTCTAAGGGTTTGTCCTAGACCAAAATCGCTAACCCAGATATTTCCAGTACTAAATCCTGTAGTAGCATAAATTCCCGAACCATTTATGTCGACAAAAGGCTGACAGGGATCATTCCAGCAATTTTCAATATCTGCTTGTATAACCCTTAAAAAAGTATTTGTTGAATGAATACCAAACATAGCGTCTTGAATACTTGACCTTCCATTCATCAAAGTAGAACCAATATTATTGACACCAGCGAAATTCAAAACAATACCTGCAAAAGGCATTGCATTACATGAAGAAGTATTCCCAGAAGGAGGTGATTGATTAATATAATCATCTAATGAATTATATAATGAGTTTGTAGGTGCTAAACGTATAATTGATGATTCAAAAATTCTCGCATTTCCTCCAGAATTAGCACCTTGCACCCTTAATCCTACATAATTATCCCAAAATCGTGTTCCGTTAGAAATAAAGTAACCTCCTCCACTGTTCACATCTATAGCATACTGGCCACCTTGCAGAACTGAATGGTTCGCAATGATATTTCCAGATTGTTGTATAGTAATACTTTTCCAAAAACGATCACATGGATGAATGTACACATTATCTAAAGTTAGTGTGAATCCTGGCAAGACACGGATTTCAGCTCCATTGTCCATTAATATATTATTTCCATTCCAAGTTACATTTGAGTTTACAGTAAAAATTCCTGAAATTTTGAAAAAAGAGTTGAATGTATTTATTGTATTAGAAAATCCGTCAATTATTGTTAATTCATTTTCCTGAGTACAACAACCATTTACGGAAAATGTAGAGGTGCTGGTACAGCCACTTGTATTGGTTGATGTAACTTGTATTAAATAGTTCGATGACGGATCAAAAAAAGTTGCATTAACGCTAGAAGATGAAACGTTAGTAAAAGTAACCGTAGCACCTAAAGTTGAGAAAGTCGGATCATAGCTCCATGAGTATGTAAAACCAGTTTGAGGATTATTAACAGCAAATAAACTAGTTATGCCAACACAAGCAGAAGTAGAACCCATAATACTTGCAAGTGGTGGATTTGCGCTACTTACAATAGTTGAAGTTGCCATGTAAGTACAGCCATCAACATCTGTCACCGTGACTGAATAAGTGCCAGGAACTAAATTGGGAATAGTAAATGGATTTGTACTTGTATTGAAAGTACCGCTTGCTGCTCCACCTGCTATTTGTTGCCACGCAATGTTATAGGGTGCTGTGCCATTTGTCAGATCCCCAATAATGGAACCAACAGTAGCTGGCTAGCATGCATTCTCTGCGGTTAGGTCTACAGTTAAGGAGCAGCAGGGTTCTATAGTTATAACAACTTGATCTGAAGCGGTACATCCACCAGGTGTAGAAACTGTAACTTCATAAACTTGCTGTACAGTGAATAAAGTGGGATTAGAATAGGTAAGTATTGGAAGTGCAATAGTGTTATTATTAAGCACTCCAAAAGCTGGATTGCCGCTTATTAAAGTCCATTGAATAATGAATTGACCAGGGTAAATTTCTGTAAGGCACGTTAGTTCGCCTAAGTCATGAGTGCCTTGGCAGCTAAGATTTAAATCATTGCCTGCACTAATAGAAATAGGTGTAAGGGAAACATCATCAATTAAATAATAAGAATTGGATTTCAAACAACTGCCAGTGGGTGTAACTGATTGAATATTACTATTCGCATCACTCTTAAAATTTCCGATGGTCACAAAATTTTCTCCACCATTTGAAGTGAAACAATTACCAACGATCGTCCAATGTACTGTTGAGTTAATATTTGAATTTGGATTTGTAATAGTATATTCGATTTGCGGAACAGGTGCAGGAGTAATTATTCCTGTACCGGTTTGAAGTAATTGATTTGTTGTTATTGCCATTCCCATAGTCCGAATAGAAGAAGGGCTGTTGTCGGCCAGCACAGTATAAAATTGGCCGTAATATTGTTCCCCTGCCATTAAGCTGTTAGTCATTTGCTGTTGTATATATTCTCTTCCATTACTTCCAGTTACATAAATTCCAACATAGCCACTTACTGGAGAAGGCGGTGTTGCTAGCATCGGAAACTTTGCTTTATCTAATTGAAAATTACACACAGCAGAATTTGAATTATTGACTGCATTTTGTGTAGGGATGCTCATTGTTAAACTTGATGCATTGGATGCATAATAATCGGGTGAAGGCAGACTGGTCGAAGCACCGCTTATCCAATTTTGTACTGCGGTATTTACATATAATGACTTTACACCACCTGGTCCAAGAGGAATCCAATTCTGACTATAAAATCCAGAGTTTGAAATATAATTGCATATCAGTGGCGGAGCTTGAATATTAAGAGGAACCCCGCATTCATTATTAATGGAAGAAGCCAATGAAATTGTAAGTGAAGGAGAGTTAACACTCAAATTTTCTGCGCTAAATATTGAAAAAATTCCCGACTCGCTTCCTTCAATGTATAAATTTTCTTTCGAAATTACATTAGCTCTATATGCTTTTGCTAAAGAACTGTAAACAGTATCAACTAAAAATAGTAATCCCCCGTTTCGGCAAGAATTATTAAACAAACCACCAGCACTATCCACAATTAATTTTCCTGTGACTTCAAAAATATATTTTTTCACAGAATCATTAAAAATGGCCAACGAATCAATAATTAAATCGCCAAAAACTTTATAATATCCACTAGGTAATGTATCCAGCTTTTCTATCGAATTAGACAAAGTGGTTGGTAGAAGAGAACCAATTTTACCTAGAACATTTTCTAATTCTTGTTGTGCTTCCATTGTTGACCCCTGTGGTACAATTAATATTGAATCAGCGAAATCAATGTTTCCGTAAATACTACCGTATCCAATTTTACCATTTGAGTTTATTGATGGCGTTGTTGTTAGTATTCCATTTGTAAATAAACTAAACTCTTTCAAAACATTGAATTGGATAGAATCCAATGTTAGATTAGAATTTGTTGTTGCCACAGAATAATAAGAAAATACAGTTGAATCTGCAGCGGTAATTTCTCCCATCAATACTGAGCCATTAATTAATGATTTACCGCAATTTTTCCACAAACTTCCATTCCACCCTGCTACACTTACATTACTTGGTAAAGGAATTTCTTCGCTTGATTTGCCCCAACTCAACGTTACTTTAATAGGACTACTTCCGGTGGTCCTTCTTACATGAAAATATTCATTAGGGCAAACTTTTAACAGTCCAGTATCTAAACTTGTGTTATTAGGATGCGTTTCTTTTTTTAACTCCAATCTAACATTTTCAGTTACTAAAGATGGCGCAGAGATTCCGAACT
>JANOAX010000087.1:0-14852 GCA_031411335.1 Bacteroidota bacterium | reverse complement strand
GTAGCCCTGCTATCTTCGTAGAAAAGAATGAAAAGAAAAGAAGGGGCGTAGCCCGTCAATCTTCGTAAAACAAAAATGAAAAGAAAAGAAGGGGCGTAGCCCTGCTATCTTCGTAGAACAAAAAATGAAATGAAACAAGGGGCGTAGCCCATCAATCTTCGTAGAAAACAAGGGGCGTAGCCCTGATATATTTCCTAATCATACCATTCAAATAAATATTTTAGGTCATATTCAATATCAAATTTTTCAAGAAACTGTAAATATTCTTCTTTAAATGTTTGTTTTTTATGATGTGTAGGTTGATTCAAAATATATTTAACGACATTGTCAATATGCGACTTGGAATATGTAAATGCACCAAATCCATCTTGCCAAGCAAATTTTCCGAGTATATATTTTTTTTCGTTCAACCATCCTGAAGATCCTGATTTTACCTGCTCCATCAATTTTGAAGGCGCAATGGTTGGATGCATACCAACAAAGATATGTGTATGGTCGGGATTGCAATAAATAGCAAATGTTTTACATTTATGGTTGTTAATGATGCCACACATGAATTTTTCCAATTCATCCCGAAAAGATTCGTTAATAAGATTTGCTCTGCCTTTTACCGAGAAAACAAATTGTATGTATAATTGTGTGTAGGTGTTTGCCATGGTTTTCTTATGTCAGGGCTACGCCCCGTTGATTGATTATATGTTTTCGATTTTTACGAAGATTATAGGGCTACGCCCCTTTAATTGGTTATTTTTTTTCGATTTTACGAAAATGACAGGGCTAAGCTCTAATAAGAAAATACTCTTGTTCTTATACGCCTGATTTTTTCTGCCCTGTACTAGTTTTTTAATTAGGGTGTTAAAACTTCCATTAAGGCCAAATCTCGTTTGGTTAATTGTTTTCTCTGTAAAAATGAATTACATCTTTGATGAATTCAGGACGCAATCTTTAAAGAAAGTGTGATGGGTATTTTGAGGTGGCGACGATATACATATTGCTTTATTTGTTTGCCGTTCCGAAGGGTTTCGTTGTCCCGGCCAAAAACCAAATGCACGATGTATTAAATTTTCGCTAAGTATGCTTGATTTACTTTTACGAATGTAGATGGATTTATTCGCCTTTTAATTTTATTCGTATCCTATTGTTAACAGGGGAATGTTAAAAGCAAAAGAGACCACCGTATAGGTGATCTCTTTATATAAATTTTATTCGGTTTGATTATCGTAACATCTCGTCAATCGTTCCTGTAGCTACGCTGTGATATCCAGGTCGAGCTTTTGCATAGATGGCTTGGGCTTTCTTTTTTCCTTCCACTGTTTCAGCCAATGCAGAATACAATGGCTTTAAGAATTTTCGGCGACCCACCGACGTTAGGAATTTTTCTAAGGATGCATCGGCAGTAGCATAGTTGCTGCGAATGCAAATCTCCAACCATTGACATAATATTTCACTGTTGCCACTATTCGTGAAGTGAAATTGTTCGTCTAATAATTTCATTTTTTCCAACGATAAACTGTCAGGCAATGCTCTTAAGAAGTAGACCCAATGATGCGTTGTCCAACCTTGTGGATTTTCAATTTTCTTTCCTTCTTCAAAAGCTTTCACAACTGCATCTACTTTTTGTAATTCCACGGAATGTACTTTTGGGAAGTTGTCGGGCAAGCCCGGACCATATACCCAAATGTTTTCCCTGATTTTTGTATTGCGCAGTTTACCATCTCCCTGAATTAAATTTTTCTCTAGGTATTCTAAAAAGTCTTCCGTTGTAATACTTTGAAATGCATGCTCAGCAAAATATTGTTTTAAGAAATTATCCCAACGTTCACGCCCTACTGCTAATTCAATATTGAGTAAAAAAAATCTGCCTTTCTCGTACGCAATGTCATTCATTCCATCATCTGGATCTCTCCCTGCTAAGTTTAAATACAAATGCGAATCGGGATTATCAGGTCCCATCGCTTCTACGGTCTTTCTTAATTCGCCCTCTGCAAGAACAGTCGCCATGTCTTCAAAATCTTTTCCATATAATTTTTCCATGATACGGGATTCAAAGTAAACCGTGAATCCTTCGTTTAACCAGAAGTCATTCCATGTAGCATTCGTTACTAAGTTCCCACTCCAGCTATGCGCAAGTTCATGCGCAATTAACGATACTAACGAACGATCGCCTGCAATAATGGTAGGCGTAGCAAATGTGATGCGCGGATTTTCCATCCCGCCAAAAGGAAAACTCGGAGGTAATACTAATACATCGTAACGCCCCCATGCGTACGGTCCATATAGTTCTTCCGCAGCATTAACCATCTTCGGTAAATCTACAAATTCATATACGGCCTTATCGATGGTAACGGGTTCTGCAAAAATCCCACTTCGTTTATCATAAGCATGAAATTTTAAATCACCTATAGATAAAGCCATCAAATAAGAAGGAATCGCTTGCGGCATATTGAATTTGTAAATACCATCGGGATGTAAAACCGTATCGTTCTCTGCGCTCATCAATGCCATCAATCCAGGAGGACAAGAAATTTTTGCTTGATAGGTAAATCGAATACCTGGAGAATCTTGTAACGGAATCCAAGTACGAGCTAAAATAGCTTGACTTTGTGTAAATAGAAAGGGATGTTTACCACCAGCAGTTTGTTGCGGAGTGAGCCATTGCAATGCAGCAGCAGATGGACTCGTAGAATATGCAATTTTTACTTTTTTTGTGTTCGGTTTAATATGCACAATTAATTCGCTTCCTAAAAAGGGAACAGCAGGCATTAATTCATATTTTGTGATAGATCCATCATCTAAAGTAATACTATCAATTTTTAAATCTCTCGAATCTAAATGCAAAAGATTTACTTTTTGTAAATTTTCAATTTGAAGTGTCGCCGTACCGCGCAATTGCTTCGCATCAAAATCAACTTGTAGATCTAAATCTAAATTTCGAACCACAGCTTCAAGTGGACGCGCAAAGGAATGAACATCTTTTCTGGACATATTTTCTTCTTTAGTTTTTGATGAATTAGATTGACAGGAAGCTATACTCATAAGAGCAAATGCAAGTATTAGTAGTTTGTGCATAATGTTGCGAAGGTAATAGATCTCATTTAAAATTGGTAATTCTTGTGTAAACGAATCTGTTTTATCGACAAACGCATCTGGAGGATCGAGAATCTCACCAAATTCTCCATGTATTTTTTAATTGCTTCATGCAATTCTTGTACTTTTGTACGAATGAAAAATTGGAATCTGAGGTTAATGCGATGTGGTAAAATCCTTTTTATCAGTTTTTCCAGTTTTTTAATTTTAGTAGTTCTCTTTGCATTTACTACAGGTCCATATTATATTTATCATTGGTTGGGTACAAGCAAAAGCGAATTTCAATTTCAACCGCAATGTATTATTATCATGGGCGGAGCGGGTTATCCAGGTGAGTCCTCATTAATTCGATCTTGGTATGCTGCTGAAACATGGAAGAAAAATCCATCGGCAACAGTGATCATCACACAACCTGCCGCCGCATGTATACGTCCTGAATTTAGTGATGCGTGGGGCATCCGAAAAGATTTGATGATTCGTGGTGTGGATAGCACCAAGATTATACTCGAGATAAAAGGAAAAAATACACGAGAAGAAGGCATGGAAGTAATGCGCATTTTTCCTGGAGCAGAAAAGCAACGTTGTGTTCTGATTACCGCTCCCGAACATATGCGAAGATCCATCCTCACTTTTAAAAAATTAGGATTTATACAATTGGGGGGCGTACCCACTTGGAATGCATCAGGTCCCGTAGATCTTGATTATAAGGATAGTAATTTAGGAGGAAATAATGTTCCACTGCCCGAAGTAGGTGGAAGTGTGCAGCTGAGATACCAATTTTGGAATCATTTGCGTTATCAGGTTATCTGTTATCGTGAACTGATGGGTTTGGCCTGGTATCAGTTACGAGGATGGATATAGCATGAATATTTATAGATAAGTTTGACATCCGATAATTAGGGTAGTATCTTTATAACTTTGTACTGCGTAGATATTGATCGAAGCAGTACGTGTACTGCGTAGATATTGATCGAAGCAGTAATATTGCAAACCTCAGACACAAAAAGAGGGTTTAACATATGAAATTTGATTTATGAATAGTAAAGTAAAATATATTTTAGTAACCATCCTCTTTCTTAGTATAGCCCCTTCCGTTATAGCACAAAAAGTATTTTTGGCAACTGGAGCTATGGTTCATTTTTTTAGTGAAACTCCGTTGGAAAATATTGAAGCCAAATCTCAAAGTATGACGTCGGTGTTTACGACGGGTTCAAACAAAATCCAATTTAATGTTCCTATGCGGACTTTTAAGTTTGATAAATCGCTCATGGAAGAACATTTTAATGAGAAGTATGTGGAGTCAGAAAAATATCCTAAAGCTACCTTCAAAGGAGTGATTAATGAAACATTAGATTGGTCGCGCGATACCGTTGCGTCCATTACCGCCACCGGAACTTTTGAATTGCATGGGGTGACAAGGGAAATCAAAGAGAAAGGAATATTGAAAATTGTTGGCGATAAAATCAATTTAGTAGTCACTTTTGATATCAAATTGGCCGATTATAAAATTAGAATTCCCAAAGTGGTGACTACAAATATCTCAGAAGTGATTCGTGTAAATATTGAGTGCGATTTTAATCCTTACGTAAAAAAGTAATTTTCTTTTTTCGGAGAGACGAGATGATTTACATTAAGCTCTCTTCAGCATAAAAATAATTTCTTCCTTGTGCCCTCATCAATGACCCATGTAATGCCTAATATCAATTTGATTGTACTATTTTATATGTAGCGTTGGTATAATTTTTAAGTTTGTGCATTATTCGATGTGATGAAGGAATTTAAAACAGAGCAGGATACAACAACCCATCTCAATACTTCGGTACCGGGCGGGTTACCTGCAGATTCTGTTGCTGCTCCTGTCAAAAATGTTTTTCGCTTTCAAGATGAAGAAGATCCCATCAGCCAGTTAAAGGAAGATTCCGTTGTTCAAGTGTCTAAATCACTGCAAGGTCCGCGCATTTTCCAAGGTCATTTGCTACGTCCCGAACATCCCAATGCCCAGCCACTCACCAATGAAATTGGCGATTGGTTCACCATTTCTTTAATCGTTTTGGTCGCCTTATTTACTTGGTTTCGCTTCTTCTATTATCGCATCTTCCGACAACTATATACTGCATTTTATAACCTTACCACCACCAACCAAATTGTTCGGGATGAGAGTGTTTTGTTGCAACGTGCCTCCCTCATTTTATCGATTATCTCCTATATGTTGATGGGATTATTCCTGTATCAAATAAGCATCTTTCTGGATTGGGATATGGGTGTTTTGCAGGGAGGACTCATGCGATTCGTCTTTTTATCACTTTCCGTGGCTATTGCCTATTCTGTAAAAATGATTCTCTTAAGGTTCCTAAGCACCGTTTTTGACCTTGAAAAACCAGTTGCTTTGTACATTTTTAATGTCTTTTTGATGGTGATGATGATAGGCCTTTTGTTATTGCCAATCAATATCTTACTCGCCTATGGACCCCTCCAATACCGCTATTGGATTCTACTTTTAGCAGTAGTCATTATAGCACTTCTTTTCTTGTATCGTTTAATCCGAGCCATTGGAATTTGGATAGGTATTCCGGGCTTCTCTCTATTTTATTTGTTTTTGTACCTTTGCACATTCGAAATCGCCCCTCTATTGATCATTTGGAAAATGACAGGTATGTAGGACGAAGACGAATGAAGTTTGGAAATTACCCCATTTATCAACGACCCTTGAAAGTAAAGTCCATACTAGTTACACAGCCGAAGCCCGAGTCAGAGAAGTCGCCTTATTACGATCTTGCGAAAAAGTACAACTTGAAAATCGATTTCAGACCCTTTATTCATGTAGAGGGAATTGCTGCTAAAGATTTTCGCAAGGACAGAATAAACATTCCCGACCACACCGCTGTCATCTTGACCAGTCGCCACGCGGCCGATCACTTCTTTCGTATATGCAATGAAATGCGTATTACGAATATGGAGGAGCTGAAGTATTTTTGTATTTCAGAGTCAACAGCATTTTATTTGCAGAAGTACATCACTTTCCGCAAGCGCAAAATTTTTAGTGGCAAGCAAAATATTAACGACTTATTAGAAGTATTAAAGAAACATAAGAAAGAAAGATTTTTGTTGCCCTGCTCCGACATCGCTAAGGAAGAAATTGCAGACGCCTTAAATGCACACGGTATTATGTTCACCAAGTCAACCATCTACCGAACCGTTTGTTCCGATCTCAGTGATTTGGCAGATGTGAAGTATGATATGTTGGTGTTCTTTAGCCCAGCCGGAGTCACTTCCCTCTTTAAAAACTTCCCCGACTTTAAACAAAACACCACCCTCATTGCTGCTTTCGGATCACAAACATCCCAAGCCGTTGTGGAGGCAAATCTTCGTCTCGATATTCAAGCACCCGTTCCTGAAGCCCCGTCTATGACAATGAGCATAGAGAACTACTTGAAAAAGAATAAATAGCAAATGCTCAAATCCGTTGAGCAACCCTTTCCTAACCTGGCCCTCTTCTAATTATTAACCCATCGCCGTGCCCGGTCATGCTACCTCTTGATTCTCTTCCATCAAATTCTCTCTCTTTTAATGAAAAGTTAAAGAGTAGAAAGGTATTAGACGCCCTTTTTATAGAGGGAAAAGTGCTACATGGGGGTCCAGTTCGTCTGCTTTATATGGCTCAGCCTTATACCGATGATTCCCCAGTAAAAATGGCAGTCACAGCTCCGAAAAGAGCGATGAAGTTCGCCCATGACCGCAACCGAATGAAACGCATTATGCGAGAGGCATATCGAATCAATAAACATGATCTCATTCGCTACTGCCATCAAAAGAAATTAGGCTTAGCCATATTGTTCATTTCTCGGTGCAATACACCCCTCGATTACCACGTTACTCAAGAGAAAATAATCCTACTTTTGAAGCTGATTATTCAAGACCATGAAAAAAGTACTAAGTAAATTCTTTCTTGCCTTGATTGCTTTTTATAAAAATGCAATTTCACCATATTTAGGACCTGCCTGCCGTTATACTCCTACCTGTTCGGAGTATGGCGCAGATGCCATTAAAAAATATGGTCCCTTCAAAGGCGGATGGCTCGCCATTAAACGAATACTATCTTGTAACCCTTGGGGTGGACATGGTTATGATCCCGTTCCCTAATATGAATTATGAAAGAAAAAATTTCTAAAAATTTCCGTCGCTTCCGAATGTACATTCTTGCTATTGTGGTGGGGATGGGTTTGTATTCGTTTAAAAGTGCAAACGATAATTTCTTCGAGCTAAGTCGTAACCTCGATATTTTCACAACCGTGCTTCGTGAACTCACAGTGTATTATGTGGATCCTACCGATCCGAAATTGTTGGTGGAGGAATGTATCAATTCGATGCTGGAAAGCTTAGATCCTTACACACAGTTTATTCCTGAAGATGCAGCAGAGGATTATCGTTTTATCACAACAGGACAATACGGTGGTATTGGTGCATTGATTGGACAACGTGGAGAAGATGTAATCATCACCGATCCATACGAAGGTTTTCCTGCACAAAAATCAGGTTTGCAAGCAGGCGATATCATCAGAGCCATTGATGATAAAGCAGTGAAAGGAAAAAAGTACGATGAGATCTCAAAGATGTTAAAAGGGCAACCGAATACTCCTATCTCTATAAAAGTTGAAAGAAAAGGATCTGCCGAGCTGGTTGCATTGAAGTTGTTGCGAGAAGAAATTACAATTAAAAATGTCCCCTACTATGGAGTAACGGATGATCAGTTTGGATATATACGTCTGGGAAGTTTTACCGATGATGCCGGACAAGAAGTGAAACATGCCGTTGAAGATTTGGTGAACAAGCAAAAAGTAAAAGGATTGATTTTGGATTTGCGCGGTAATCCAGGTGGACTTTTAAATGAAGCAGTGAATATTGTAAATGTATTTGTTGACAAAGGTCAAGAAGTAGTAAGCACAAAAGGAAAAGTAAAAGAGTGGGATAAAGTATATCGTTCCTTGAATCCAACCGTCGATACTAAAACTCCACTTGTTGTATTGGTAAGTAGTGGTTCTGCATCGGCAGCAGAAATTGTGAGCGGTGCTTTGCAAGATTTAGATCGTGCTGTGATAATTGGTCAACGCACTTTTGGAAAGGGATTGGTGCAAACTACCCGACCACTTACTTACAATTCGCAATTGAAAATTACTACTGCTAAATATTATATTCCGAGTGGTAGATGTATTCAAGCACTCGATTATACGCATCGCAATCCCGATGGTAGTGTAGGTAAAGTTCCCGATTCTTTGATCTCGGAATTTAAAACAAAGATGGGACGAAAAGTTTTTGATGGTGGAGGCATTTCTCCTGATTTTGCTACAGAAGCGCCGTCAATCAGTAGCATATCAAGATCATTAATCAATAATTATATTTTGTTTGATTATGCTACAGAGTATAAACTTTCTCATCCAACTATCAGTAACGCAAGAAGCTTTACGATAACCGATGAAGAATTCGAAAATTTTATCAAATGGCAAAGCAGCAAAGAATATGATTATACTACAGAGAGTGAAATCATGCTGAAAGAGTTAAAAGAAAAAGCAGAAAAGGAAAAGTACTTCGAACATATTAAAGCAGCGTATGAATCTGTAGAAAAAGTATTGGCTCATGATAAGGCAACCGATCTTCGCTTAAACAAGCAAGAAGTAAAATTGCTTTTGGAAAATGAAATTGTTTCTCGCTATTACTATCAAAATGGTCGTATCGAAGCAAGCTTTAATGACGATCCCGATATTCTTTCTGCCATCAAAGCTTTAAAAGCACCATCTGTCTATCAGTCGATGTTGAGCCGTTCGTATTTACCTTAGTATTCAAGCATTTTTTCTTGTCCATGTAATTCCTCAAGAAAATAGTATTATTCGGCATGCCCATTCTTAGTTTAGAAAAGTAGCGATGACTTCATGAATTCCGAAATGAATATAGTTCATAGAGTAGGTACCGCTATCTTTTTTTTCGGTGTGATCTTAACTGCGTTTTCGATGCCATTGTGGAATTTAGGAATGAGTTTAGGGCAATTCACTATGGCTGGTGGATGGTTGCTCGCTGGAAATTTAAAATCCCGTTTGCAATTCGCTATCAAGCAAACTATTTTTTGGTTGTTCGTGGGAGTGTTTTTGATACATGTATTGGGATTATGGAATACAACCGATTTCAAATACGCGCTTAAGGACATCATCGTAAAACTTCCTCTATTACTCATGCCTTTACTCATCGCTGCCGGGCCTCAACTAACGGTGAAGCAGGTACGTATTTTATTTCATTTTCTCTTTTTAGGAGTCTTGGTTTCTACAATCATAGGTTGGGCAACTTACCAAGGCTGGACTGGAAAGGAAGTACACGACTTCCGCGACTTAAGTGTTTTCATCTCTCATATTCGGTTAAGTCTTTTGATTGATGTAAGTATCGTTATGAGTTTGTATTATGCCAAAGAAGCGAGTTCAAATATTGAAAAGCTAGGCTATGGAATTTTAATTTTATGGTGTTTTTACTTTTTGATTTTATTGCAGTCGATCACTGGATTATTATTGCTCGCTATATTATTTACTTTAGCCATTGTTTATTTTGGAATCAAGAATAAAAATAATGGAGTTAAAATGGCGACCACTGTTTTTTTGTTGATGATTCTTTTTGCAGGATGGAAAAGTTTCGATACCATTTTTGTTCAATCCATTCAATCTTACGAAGAAGAAGCTAATTCTAATTTGAAATTCACTACACGTGGAAATGTTTATCAAAATGATTGGTCGAGGCAAGATGTGGAAGAAGGTCGGTTAGTATGGAGACAGTACAGCGAATGCGAAATGGATACAGCTTGGATGGTGCGCAGCTCGCAAAGAGTTTGGGATTTCGATCAGCAAGGTCATATGCAATTAGTAACGTTGATGCGTTACCTCACATTTAAAAATTTGTCGAAAGATGCTGTGGGCATTCAGCAGTTGTCGGAGGAAGATGTACTACTCATTGAAAGAGGATTCCCTACTCCAGAATCCGTTGACGGAAGAAGAAGTATTCAGTATCGTCTTAAGGAATTAGCATCAGAATATCGAAACTATCATTTCAGCAATGATGCTAACGGACATTCATTAGCGCAACGATTAGAATATTGGAAAGCTTCAAAAAATATTATTCAAAAATATCCGCTTACTGGTGTAGGCACAGGTGATGTTCCTGATGCATTTCAAGACATGTATAGGCAGATGAATTCCAATTTAGCCAACGAGTGGAGGCTGCGAGCACACAATCAGTACTTAAGTTTCGGTGTCGCCTTTGGATGGCCAGGATTATTGTTTTTCATATTTGTTTTACTTTTTTCTGTTCGTCTCGCTTTCCAACAGCAAAATTATATTTACCTCGCTTTTCTTATCATCGCTATGGGTTCTTTCTTCAACGAGGATACGCTCGAAACACAAGCGGGTGTAACTTTCTTTGCCTTTTTAAATTCTATTTTTATTTGGAGAACGTCAAGAAGAGTCAATGGATCTAAATAAACTGATTGTATTTTAGAAATTTAATCCTCTTTTGATTTAAATTTTAGTCGCGATGTTTCGCTATTAGATGTTAGTATTTGGTTTTGTTTTGTGTGTTAACTAATCTGTTTTTTTCTATTTTCATTTTGTCCTTCAGAATTAAAATAAAGTTTGCTAGTAGCCAGTTTAAGTAGTCAACAAATAGCGGCGATAAACCAGCTTGCCAATAAGCTAGCATCTAGTAATCAAGAGTCAACATCTAAAAATTAGTTAAGGACGTATATAAATAAACCTTCATTCAGCACCTACAACCTCTATCCCCACAATCACGAACCTTCGCAACTATCACCTGTCCCGTAGAACTCCGGGATTCAATTTCACCCTCCCAATACTTTTTTTCACCAATATGCAACTATTCTTTACCATCTATTCCCCTAATTCCCATCAAATCGACCGAAATTTATACCTGAGTAATTGGTCGTGAAGCTTCGCGATAATTAGTCCGTTCCCTAATGGCAGACCCAAATTCACAGCAACTTATTGTAATTCAACAGTATCTGGACAAAGGCCAGACTGGCGAAGCTTTGAGCGAGTTGTTAGTTTTATTAGCTCGTCAACCAGAGCATGGAAGAGCGCAAGCAATGTACGGTAAGATATTGATGTTGAACCTAAAAGACTTTCAATCGGCCGAAGAAGCTTTTAAAATTGGGATGCGCCACGCAGCGTCTTATCCCGATCTGTATTACGATTATGGAGAATTGCTTTTACGGATGGATAAAGGAACCGAATCGGTGGCCGTTTTGAATAAAGCGTTGGAAGTTCCCGGTATCGATAAAGACAAAATTTATGGACTTTTTGGAAAGCTTTATGAACGTCAAGCCAAATGGGAAGATGCCATTGAATATTATACCAAAGCAATTTTGTATTCCTTGTCGGATCTAACGGTGGAGGAGTACCGAAAAGATGTGGAAAGAGTGAAATTTAAAATGGGAATGTAGGTTAGAGTAGGAGATAGGAGAGTGGGAGATGGCGAAGCCCCGAAGTCGCAGCGAAGCGAAGTACTTCGGGGGAGTCCCGATAGCTATCGGGAAGGAGAATCGGAGTCTCGATAGATGTCTGCAAGACAACTATTCAATTATTCAATATCGCTTTTATATCCGGCAAGAAATACAAATTACTCTTCATAATTTTCCCGTCTTCACGGTAAAGAGGTTGTCCATTTTCATCGAGTTTACTCATATTGCTTCTATGAATTTCATTAAACACATCAACGATTTTATGTTGTAATCCGTGCGCGATGATGGTGCCACAAAGGATATAAAGTTTGTCGCCTAAAGCATCAGCAATTAATGTGATGTCTTTGTCTTTCGCTGCTTCTAAATATTCATCGTTTTCTTCAGCCATCAATCGATGACGAAGTTCTATGATTTTATCAGTGATTTGTACTTCCGGTTGCTCGTGGTAATCGAGTCCAAAAGTTTCGTGAAATTCTTTTACAGCGTCGAGGATGGATTGAAAACTTTGCATAGTAGTATGTTTTCCGTAAAATTAAAAGTATTTTTTAAATTTAAAAGTAGTAGTTCATAACTCCTAAAAAAATCACTATTCAAATGGAAATTTCCCTTAAACACAAGTCCGATAAATCGGACCACAGAGACTTTCACAAAGGTCACAAAGTTCCCCCTTCTTGCGACTGTAAGGCGAGATTCATTCACCCATTCACCAATCCACCAATCCACTAATCCACTAATCCACCAATCCACCTCGCGAGGCTTCGCGACCACCAATTCCCTACCTTTGCAACCGTAATTTATTAAAAAGCAAAATCGTATGTGTGGCATCGTAGCAGTATTTGACATCAAAAACAACAGCACCGAATTGCGTCCTCAAGTTTTGGAGATGGCAAAAAAAATTCGTCATCGTGGTCCCGATTGGTCGGGGATGTATAGCAACGACCACGTAATCATGGCGCATGAACGTTTAGCTATTGTGGATCCATCTAGCGGTAAACAACCTTTGTATAGTGAAGATAAAAAAATTGTTCTTGCTGTGAATGGTGAAATCTATAATCACATGGAATTGCGCGCTGAATTTCCGAATTATCATTTTTTAACGGCCTCCGATTGTGAAGTGATCATCGCTTTGTATAGAGAAAAAGGTCCGAAGTTTATTGAAGAACTCAATGGCATCTTTGCTTTTGCTTTGTACGATGAAGAGAAAAATACTTACCTCATTGCGAGAGATCATATGGGAATTATTCCGTTGTATATGGGATGGGATAAGTTCGGACATTTTTATGTTGCGTCAGAGTTGAAAGCGCTGGAAATAATTTGTAATCGAATTGAAGAATTTTTACCTGGACATTATTTATACAGTGAAGAAGGTTCTACACCAGTAAAATGGTATCAGCGTGAATGGAATGATTACGCGAATGTAAAAAATAATACAAGCAATATTGAGGAGTTAAAATTGGCATTGGAACAAGCCGTGCATCGTCAGCTCATGTGCGATGTACCTTACGGTGTATTATTATCAGGCGGATTGGATTCATCCATCATCTCGGCCATTACAAAAAAATATGCAGCAAAACGGATTGAAAGTAAGGATACACAAATGGCCTGGTACCCACAGTTGCATTCATTCGCTGTAGGACTAGAGGGATCGCCCGACTTAGCTGCAGCACAAAAAGTAGCGGATCATATCGGCTCTATACATCACGAAATACATTTCACGATACAAGAAGGATTGGATGCTATTCGAGATGTAATTTATCATTTGGAAACGTATGATGTGACTACCATTCGCGCATCAACACCCATGTATCTTTTAGGAAGAGTGATTAAGTCGATGGGAATAAAAATGGTGTTGTCGGGCGAAGGCGCCGACGAAATTTTTGGTGGATATCTCTATTTTCACAAAGCACCCAACGCGCAAGCTTTCCACGAAGAAACCGTTCGTAAGTTAGGTAAGTTGCATTTGTACGATTGCTTGAGAGCAAACAAATCGTTAGCAGCCTGGGGTGTGGAGGGACGTGTGCCTTTCCTCGACAAAGAATTTATGGATGTGGCGATGCGATTAAATCCAGAAGATAAAATGGCGAAGGATGGCAAGATGGAAAAACATATTTTACGAAAAGCTTTTGAAGATTTATTACCCCAAAGCATCGCATGGCGACAAAAAGAACAGTTTAGTGATGGTGTGGGCTACGGATGGATTGACACGTTGAAAAAAGTTGCGAATGAAAAAATTAGCGACGAAGAATTAGCGAAAGCTAAATTCCGTTTCCCAGTACACCCGCCAATGTCGAAAGAAGAATATCACTACCGAAGCATTTTTTCAGAACATTTCCCAAGCGAAACCGCGGCGGCATGTGTTCCTTCTGTAAAGTCAGTTGCCTGTAGTACTCCTGAAGCTTTAGCATGGGATCCTTCTTTTCAAAACATGAATGATCCAAGTGGAAGAGCTGTCAAGAGTGTTCATAACAGTGGATATTGATTTTAAATGCATGAGTGACTAAACACATTTTTTAGTTACTTATAATCGGGATCTTAAATTGCTTTTAGTCATCAACAGAAAACCTATCCTCAGAAATTTTCTATGCAGAATATATGAATTATGTAACTTTATTACATAATTGTGTAAGGGTATACATCTAAACCTCATATATTTTTGCTTTGTATTTATTAAATTAAGGAGACAAAGAGTATTGTCAGAATTAACTCTATGGAAATGTTGGCGGTTAAGTATAGATGGGTTGCAACGCTGAATTTTTTAATGGCCAAAGCAAATTTTCAATTGTGGATATGTATCATATTCTATATAGGTAAAAATTCAATAAATTTTACATGGATTTGTTAAGAGGAAGTGTAATCTTTGGCACATAGTATTTGTAATATATAATATTGAAACTTGCCAAATCAAATGATAACAAGAGTAATGAAATAAATGGAATTTACTTATGGCCTTTCAAATTAAGCAGTACTTTAAAGAAAATAAGAAGGTAAAAAAAACACTGATCATCGTAGGTTTGGTATTAGTTTGCGTTCCTATAATCGTTATTATATTTATTTCTCCTATTACAAAGTATTTAATTGAGAAATACGATGTGCAATTTACGGGTCGTCAAATTGAAATGAAAATGGCTTATGTAAACCCATTTACGGGTTACATTCATTTAAGTAATCTAAAGATGATGGAAAGTGAGAGTGATAGTGTTTTCTTTTCTGCGGATGGGATTAGCTTAAATTTTTCCATGCATAAATTATTTTCTAAAAC
>JANOAX010000086.1:0-16579 GCA_031411335.1 Bacteroidota bacterium | reverse complement strand
AAAAGGAATCGCTAGTGAATCATCAATACGTGAAGCCATTTATACAGCTGTAGATATTGTCAATCGCAGAGTTGATTACGACGAGGTGAATGAAAAACCGTTAGCATTTGGAAAATTGACGGGGGAACGATAGTTCAACATTCATAAATTATAAAGCCTAAGGTTTAAACCCTAGGCTTTATAATTTATAATAATTGTGGTCGATACTATCGCATCAAATACATTTTACCCCAACCTTTTTTGAAATATTGGTCGGCGCTCGTTTCTCTTTTTTCGATGTTAGAGCCATTGATACCGGTAAGTACCCGATAGACATATACTCCATTCGCTAATTGATCACCAAACTCATCTTTACCATCCCAAGCATAATCAGTAATATTTCTACCGATACGAATAGCACCTAATTCCTCTCTCATGATTTCACGAACTACTTTTCCTGTGACAGTCATAATTTGAATTTTAAATTCGGTTGGCACTTCAGATCCTGTAAGCATAAATACAAATCGAGTAGATGTACTAAATGGATTCGGATAATTCACTACTTCCGTAATAGTGCTCTTATTAATGACTTCAAATTGAATTTTGTAATCAAAGATTCCGCTTAAGTTTCCAGTTTCGTCTTTAGCTTCAACAGCCAACTCATACACACCATCTAATGAAAGATAGGGATGGTAATCGATTCGGAAACTATTGTTTGGTAATGCGGCTGGCAACCATCCTAATAACGTATTAGTAATGTTTGATCCAGGTGCTGGTTCAAAGTGCAAATATTGCAATTGACCAGAAGGCGAACGCAATGATATCCGGAAATTCGAGGTGTCATTCAATGCCAAATATTTATTCTCATCCTTCAGCTTCATTAAAATCTCTGGACGTGATGAAACGATATCACCATTCAAAATATGCAACCCATCAAAAGTAACATCCAACAATGGATTTGTAATATCGGGGTTTACTGTGAACTTCAAACTGGTAATATTATTAAAATGGTATTGTTCGGGTTGATCTTTATTCGGGTTGGCTTCAATCCACAAGCTATTAGTGCCCGTATAAGTTAGGGAACTAAAGCTCACATGACACATGATTGTATCGCCTGCAGGAAGGTCACGGTGAAGCCTTACCGAAGAAATATTTCTGCGAATATTATTTGCATCGTAAACAAAATAATTCACCAGCAATGTATCCATTTTCTGACTACTAATATTCTCAAATGCCATACTTAAGCTGATGGTCTCCCCTTCTTGAACCGAATCATTAAAGAAAGAATAATAATTCGTATTCAACGAACCTTCTGGAACCGGATCAAAATAAACTTGCCACTTTTCCATTTGAGGTGGAGTACGCAATTGAGAATCTTCCATGTAAGACCGCAATCGTAAGTTAGGATAAGTAGTAGCACTAATCATACTTAAATCAATCGGATTTGTTATATCTACTAGTGAATCCATCAACAACACTTCTTGACCAGTAGTTGCAATTCCGAACACTTGCAAATAAATACTATCAGGAGAAATTCCTGATTCTAGATGTGTATAATTCCAGTGCAATTGATTCCATGCAGTAGCAGGACCAATTACAGAAGAAGATTGAAATCCTTTATCCCAATCACGCGTCAATAGATAATCGATACGCAATAAACTATCAGGATACAATCCCTTCTTAAATATAACAGAGGAAGGATCACCCTTTTTCATAAACATCATAAATTTATCACCTGGTTGCAAACTAGCAAATTGAGGAACGCCAATAGCATTATAAGCTCCGCTCACTCCTGAAATTGTATTAAATGGAGCGGAAAAAGTTGTCCAACTCAATAAATAATTTCCATCAGGAATTTTATTCTGAATAAAATCACTTAAGCTATTCATAGAAACTGGATCTGATGCATCAAATAAGAAATATTTGTCAGGACGAGTTCTGAAGGCACAACCATGACTTGTAATACAATCATACCAATTATAATTCCCAAAAATATTAACACAAGAATCCGCTGTCCATGGTTTTTCGAAATTAATAGAATCCAAAACGGCCACAGCAATTTGCGGTGAACCTGAACAACCACCATAATCCATATTCACACCATTAATTTCATAGCTCGGACGATTTAATTCATGGGTCATTAATAGTGAATAATTGGATGAAATATATTTCGTTTGTCGAGCAGAATCCACCCATAACATGTTTGCCAAAGCACTTTCCTTAAATTGGTAATAATGCGCTTGCGACCAACCTGTTTTTCCTGGCTTGTACAAAAAGGAACTTACCTTCCATTGGAATTTAGAAGATATTGCTGTATCCAAACTCATAATCGAGTCATTTGCCACACGCCAATAGTATGCTCTATTCGAATCTAATGTAATTGGAATGCTCCAAGATATAATACCAAATGCATTATTGGCTACGCCTGAAACTTTATTTGGGCTATTGAAGAAATACGATGTATCCACTTCAAAACGATAATTCTTAGCCGCTGCAAATAAATCTGCAGTGGTTGCCTTTAATACGATATTTCCATTAGGAACTATTGCATATTCCTGAGGGAAAACTGGGTTAATATCGGTAGAATTAATTAGCAATTGGGATTTCGCAACATTATTTCCAACATTGTCAACTTCATCCACTTCATTGTAAACATCCACTGTTATCTCAAACATATTAAGTCCAGCGCCATCTTTAAAATCAACAGGCAATGAAATACTCAATGTATCGAGAAAAGAAATATAAGGAACTGCAATGATGGTATCGCGCTTAATTCCAGAAGGCATCGTACGGCTAATCAACACATGCATCGTTTCGCTTGTATTCTTTCCTAAATTGGCAATAGCAAACTTCACGGTAAAACTATCCATTTCAGTTGTTACGATTGATGGATTATAAAAAATATTTGAATTCGTAATTTCATAATCAGGTTTTTCAAAAACATTCATTTTGATGGAAGGATCGCCGTGTAATGTCATATTCATACATACACTTTTTATATCAAAGTTCAATGAATCGTATATATCTTCTACTGATTTCTTCATCACCTCACCAACGGTATAACCATAATGATCTCTGAAGTTTACTTCATGAAAACGGGTCGCGTAATAATGGAGTGGATCAATTAACCCCTTATCTGGTACCGCAATAAATGCAATGGATCCTTTGTCAGGAGTTAATACAAATCGTTCATTAAGCAAACGACTCGTGGTATGAATATCTCCAACAAAACAAGATAGTGCAAGCACCACAGGATAACGATCCTTATTATTATAATTTTCTGGATCGTCTGTAGCAATGTCGAAAGATGTTCCTGCAGCGTGACCGTAGAAGGTCATCATGCTACAGCCTGTGTCAATTAATTGTTGAATGTATTGACCTAAATTTAATTGAATGGGCGCTGTAGAACTTTTCAAAATGGTAGTGACATTACCTCCGAACAAAGTATCTTCAATAATTTGTTCGTAAACACTCAGTTTGCTTGATAAAAAATTCTGTTCATTTAAATCTGTTCCTCCACCAAAATGAAGTACATTCTTCATCCAAGCTGACGGCGGTAATGTTTGTTGCAATTCAAATGAAATTAATTTATTTAAGTACGCATTAACATCTACATCATTTTGTGCTGCTATACGACCAGTCGCAATTTCAGGAGCAAACTTATTTGTATTTAAATGCGATGTGAAAATTTGATCAGATGCAGGCTCACCATACGTTGGAATTAAATTTAATCCATACGCAGCACCATTCCGTGCATTTTGTGAAAGCACCGACTTTCCTAGCAACAATAAAAATCGAGGCGCTACAGAATTATTATCGATCAACTGATCACAAAAATTACGAATTGACAAGGGATGTTTTTTAATACCCCATGCAAACTGGTCATATAATTCGTCTATATCAGCAAGTAATACATTATATCCTTTTGTAGTTCGATATCCAGCATATGATACAGCTCCACTCCAAATTGCCTTATTGGAGATTAACAAAAAGTCGGAACTAGCACCCGTTAATTTAAAATTATTAAATCGTGCAAATTTTGCTGGATCGGTATCAGCATTTACACTTTTCATCGTTGCGTTTCCAGAAAAAGAAAACACTTGGCTATTATCAAGCATATAACAACTTTGCTCTTGACCATTCATGGGAACTAACCCTTTATATACACCTCCTATTTGGGAAGGAATCAATAATTTTATAGTGTCGCCACTCATTACATAAATGCGGGGAGCAGATGCATTAAGATTTGCGCATTCTAATAATGCTTTAGTTGAAGCACTATTTACCATCAACTTTACTGGTAGCGTTTCACCATTAAAATCAAAACTACGGGAATAGCGCAATTTTGCATAAGCAATTTGCATGTAATTCAAATTACCTGGAAACGTCAAGTCATTGAGTGGCATAAATTGAAAAACGAAATTTCCACTGGCAGGTAAATTAGTAATATCAAAATTATGCTTCACCAACTCATATGCATAAAACAAGGTATCGATTAATACATTACCAGCACTTTTCAATTGATAGGGATGTGCATTCGCGTTAGCGCCCATCACCATCGCTTCTATAGTAGGAAGTGGACCCAATGAAACTGATTTTGCAATAGAATAATTAATATCAAATGGAGCTTGTTTACTAATTCTATTGGATAAAAAACCTTCTCCTTCAGAAAAAGAATTATCAGCAATATCATTAAAATCTCTCCAGCCAATATTGTATTCACCACCGTACACTTTAACATTTTCAGAGATGAAATAAGTTTCTGGAGAATAAGCACCAAAATTATTATCTGTTAATAAAGGCATCCTTCTGTTGTTCGTAGAGAACGGAGAATACGTCAAGAAATAAGAAGCGGTGTCGTTGTAAATACTAAAGTAGGGATTAGGTTGATCTTCATTATTCACATACAAAGCACGATCATAAGCACCATCAGTTCCCTTTCCATAAAATTCAACATAATCACCAGGACCAAAAATATTATCCCCATTCACATCTGCAACATGAATAAATTGTTCTTTACCGCTAGCATACATTTGAAAACGGTCGGGGCTAAACCAAGATGTTACTGGCACGCCATTGTTTTGCATATCGGAATAAGAAACTCTGTAGACTCCTTCTTGCCAAACACCAATTCGAAAGTACTGTTGTGTGGATAAGGGTTGCCCGCTTGTAAATGCGATCCATTCATTTCCGTATGGCTGCGCATAGGAAATAGTTTGGGCAAAAAGAATTGCGGTGACTAGTGCGTAAAATTGTTTCATGTAAGATTTTATTTTTTACTTGAAGAACCTTCCTTTTTCACAATATTCAATCTCAATGAAAACACATTCGAGTACAATGATTCGGATGTATTTCCAATATTCGTTAATGCATAGTCGATGGTTACATTCTTCAAGCGCAAACCAATTCCAATATTGGGTTGTGCTATAGTAGATGTGCTGGCATCAATATTTTTAATGGTTTGAATGTTTCCTAATCCTGCTCTCAAGAAGATGAAATCATCGTACCCGAACTCCACTCCTATTTTAGGATCTATACTCATCACATCTGTTTTCACCGGAACATTTCTTTTGCCATCAAAAGTGATATCAAGATCGATAGCTGGATTCACTGTAATTTTTTTGATAATATTTGTTTTGAAGGCAGTTCCTAAAATTAATCTTGGTAATGTAACTTCTAATCCATTTTCTGGAATAGCATTTCCGGTTTGATTAAACACTGCTTCTAAATTTTCGGTATTGTATGTCCATGCATTGAAGGTGGAAGTAATATCTTTTCCAACGGCAGCGAATGTCCATTTTCCTTTTTCATACTGCGCTCCTGCATCCAATCCAAATCCCCAAGCTTTAGCAAAATCACCCACTTTACGATGTACCACTTTTGCATTAGCGCCTAGACTCAATCCTGTGATTTTAGTTTTTTGTGCATAAGAAAACAAAAACGCATAATCAGCAGAAGAGAAAGACTTCAATCGATCGTAATCGATGTTTCCATCTTTATCGATTAAATCGGTGGAGTCGATGATATCATCTACTGCAAAACGAATGATAGAAACTCCAATCGTTCTGGTTGCATCGATGGGTGCAGCAAAAGAACCATAATCGTACTTTGCAATGCCTGCGAAATATTCACTGTGCATTAAAGCGATTTGCAGATTGCCTTTTACTTTTGTTAAGCCCGCAGGATTCCAATATCCTGCTGTTGCATCATTCACCATTGCCGACATCGCACCGCTTAAACCGAGACCGCGAGCCCCAACACCAATGGCTAAAAATTCATTACTGTACTTAGGAGTTTGAGCCACTAGAGCGGTACTGAGGAGTCCGGCAACAGCGCTTAAATAAAATTTTGATTTTTGCATAATTATTAGGTTGTGGCATCCAAACGTTTTTCAGAGACAAAAATTATGCTCTGAAGTCAATTATACGCAAGGACTGGCTTGAAGGTTCTGAAAATCAAAAGTAAGTAGGTTTGCCTCTGAAATCTGCATTATTCATGTAAAATATTAACATTAAAATTCACCCATCAGAATAGACGATTGACCACGGATAATTCCGCAGCGCGACGCATGGATTAAGGCTATATCAATTATCTTCGTCCCCATGCGCCATTTACCCAATCTAATGACTTTAGCCAATTTGTTTTGCGGTTGCTTGGCTATTGCTTCCATTTTCAATGGAGAATTAACGACGGCGAGCATGTTCATTTTCATTGCAGCGTTGCTTGATTTTGGAGATGGTTTTGTCGCTCGTAAATTCAATGCTTACTCTGAATTAGGCAAGCAACTCGATTCATTAGCTGACATGGTTAGCTTTGGTTTAGTGCCAGGATTAATGCTCTATGCCATTTTTGTGATGGGCAGCACGAAGCATGATTTTGATCCCACCTTGATGATGATGGGACAATATTTTATGTTCATGGTGACTATTTTTTCATGTTTAAGATTGGCCATGTTTAATATCGACACGCGACAAAGCTCCTATTTTATTGGTGTACCTACGCCTGCTAATACATTGATGATCATTTGTATACCTTTTATCTTAGCCGATGATACCTTTGGAGTTAGTGAATATATTTACCATCCTTTGTTTCTTGTTGTTTTTGCTGGAATCTCTAGTTATTTATTGGTAGCAGAGATTCCATTATTGGCATTAAAATTCAAATCATTTGCCTGGAATGTTAATAAAGGTGTTTATTTATTATTGATAGTGAGTATTATATGCATTCTTCTACTAAAGTTTGCAGCCGCCCCGATCATCCTCCTTTTCTATGTAATTTTGTCCTTGATTTTTCCACCACATAAAAAAACGACATGAAATTCAACGCACATATCAATGTAATGCCACAAAAAGCATTGCTTGACCCACAAGGACGCGCCGTTACTGGCAGCATGAAAAACTTAGATCTTTCTCAAATTGAAAATGTTCGAATTGGCAAGCACATCACCTTAGAAATTGAAGCGAAGTCGAAGGAAGAAGCCATGCAAAATGTAGAATTAGCCTGCAAAAAATTGTTGGCAAATCCGATTATGGAAAATTACGAGTTCACGGTTGAGCCGGCTTAATTTTTTTCAGATGAAATATTTACTCCTCAGTATTTGCAGTGTATTTATTTTCTGTTCTGCATTTGCACAAACGGAGAATGAAAAAGCGATTGAAGAGATTTTAGAATTCAGAAGAGGTTTAGATAAAGATTACCAAGATCCAAAAGAATCGCCTTTAGGTGAAAAGAACGTTGCTAGTTTTACAGGCCATCGTTTCTTTCCAATTGATTTAGGATTGAGAGTGTGGGCAAAAACGGAAGTTTTGAAAAACGAGAAATCGTTTCTCATGAAAACCAGCGGACCAAAAACTCCTGAGTATAAAAAATATTTGAAACTTACTTTTTCCATTGATGATAGTACGTATGTATTGTATGCGTATCAAAATGTTCTCTACTCACAAAAGGAAGAGTATAAAGATCATTTATTTCTACCTTTCACAGATAAAACGAATGGCTTTGAAAGTTATGGAGGCGGACGTTATATTGATCTTCGTATACCCGCAACCGATAGTTTGCTTTTAGATTTTAATCAGTGTTATAATCCGTATTGCGCGTATACTACGGGGTATAATTGTCCGATACCGCCGAAAGAGAATGCGTTGCCAATTAAAATTGAAGTGGGGATTTTAGCACCTGAAAGACATTAGATGTTGGATTTTAGATTTTAGATTATAGTCCCGATAGCTATCGGGATTAGATTTTCGCAAGGCTTTTCGATTGAATGTTTTTTATACTATCATTAAAAATCATCCTTTAAAAAATATCTTTTTTCAACACTAGAGAAAAAAGAGATCACTAGAGAACACTAGAGAAAAACTTTAGTGCACTTAGTGAATCTCCAGTGTCTTTTGTGTTAAAAATAAAACTCTATACTCTAAAATTTATAATCGGAGTTCAAAATTCTTTCCGAGATACACTCGACGTACTTGCTCATCGTCGGCGAGTTCTTGGGCGCTTCCTTCCTTGAGGATTTTACCTTCGAAAAGGAGATAAGCGCGATCGGTAATAGTAAGCGTTTCATGCACGTTATGATCGGTGATGAGGATGCCTATGTTTTTTGCTTTTAGTTTATGAACGATGGCTTGTATATCTTCTACGGCGATGGGATCAACACCGGCAAATGGTTCATCTAATAAAATAAATTTTGGACTCACTGCCAAGCATCGTGCAATTTCTGTTCTTCTTCTTTCTCCACCCGATAAAAGATCACCGTTACTCTTGCGAATTTTTTGGAGTCCGAATTCATTTAATAATTCTTCAACTTTTTCACTTTGTTCTTCCTTCGACATTTTTGTCATCTCCAACACCGCTTTGATGTTATCCTCCACCGAAAGTTTGCGAAATACCGATGCTTCTTGAGCTAAATATCCAACGCCCATTTGAGCACGTTTGTACATAGGTTCCGAAGTAATTTCACGATCATCTAAAAAAATTTGTCCTTCATTCGGTTTGATGAGTCCTACCGTCATGTAAAATGTAGTTGTTTTCCCAGCACCATTTGGACCCAACAATCCAACAATCTCGCCTTGCGAAACCTGAATAGACACATGATCTACCACGGTACGCTTCTTATAACGTTTTACAAGATTATCACTACGAAGAATTGACATAAGGCAAAATTAGTGAATTATAGGGAATAGTGTATTCTTATTAAAAACAGGCTGTTGTTAAAAATCAAGCGCGGAGGCTGCGCTATGCGAAAGTTTCTCGCAAAGGGCGCTAAGGCTGCGCTATGCTAAATTTTCTTGCAGAGGCGCAATCCCGATAGCTATCGGGACGCTAAGGCTGCGCTACGATAAATTTTCTTTCTAAGGCGCTAAGTCTGCGCTTTGCTAAGCTTTCGCACAAGAAACTTTGCGGCTCTGCGCCCTTTGCGAGAAATTTTCCGTTCTAGGTGCTAAGACAGCGCTATGCTAAGTTTTCTTCTAAGAAACAAATATGTCAATTTACACTGATTAATATTTAGAATGTCAACTGAAAGCTGCCTCGAATTCCAAACTTGGAAATGTTGGGATTTTCCAAATAACTCATCCTCCAGAGGAAATCGACACGAAGTATTTTAAAGATATTCTCTACGCCTACTCCAGCTTCTACGTATGGCTTTTTGTTTAGAGAATAAAAAAGACTTTGGTTCGCCTGCAAATTCAAGTTCGATGTTTGCAACTCTCCCCATACTGCTTTCACTTGAGCTACTTCGCGCCATTTTAATTTACGCAGCAATGGAATTTTATCGAGGAAGAATCCATCGAAGTGATGCGTTGCAAAACCACTCAAATAATAATCACTAACGAACTCGAAAAAATTCATCATGTTGAATGCAGCGTAATCGTAAAAATAAGTTTCATTTCCTGGATGAATTTCCAATAATGGATAAGGAACTTTACCCCAAGTTTTACCTGCGCTTAACACCCAATAGGTATAACCAAATGGATTTAATTTTAATCGATCGTCCACACGAATAGAAAGTTTTTGATAATCGAAATCACCTTCTAAAAATCCTTTTATTCCCTTCGTATAATTAATTTGTATGGTTGGATGTTCACTTCCTAAACTGATGCGATCCACTTTTCCGGCAACAAATTTTTCGCGATACGCAAATCGCATGAACACACTCAACTGTGTAGTTTGAAAAGTATTTTTCACCAGGTTTTTTTCCTCACTTGTGAAATAACTTATATCCAAATTACCAAGTGGATGAAAAGCATTATGTGTTAACGTAACTTTATTGCTCAAGCCTGGAAACCACTCGATCTCATACCATACTTTTTGGAGACGTGAAGTATTTAATTTAGTTGCAGGATTTCGTCTGAACAACGAAGACAAAATATTATCATCTTGAAAAGCGTTATCACTTTGTCCCAATTGTTCCACATCAAATCGATATTGCACTCCAGTAAACTGACGGGGTTTGTCGGAAATTTTAAACTTCGCTGAGCCCATGTATTTGAAGCGTTCGTCTTTCAAACCATAAGCTAAATAACCTTCCAACTGAATTTTAGTGCTGAGGTCGTCACTCGTTCGCATGCCAATTCGAAATCGATTTCCTTCGATAGGATTCCTACTATACACCGTGTAGTAAGGACCCAACTCAATAAGTCCAATGTCTTTATAGCCAGTAAAGAAAAGCGTAATTAATTCAACGTAGGTTTTGAATGCTGGCAATGTTTTAATCGTATCTACCATGTGATAGATTTTCTGTTCTCTTTCAGCAAGAGAATCATGGCGATGCTGATCCCAGTAATCGGCGGTTTTACCTAATGCATCTTCATTGAGGCGAATAATTTCTGTTCCTTTAAAAATTTCCTCGGGGATGGTATGATTGATTTTGATGTTGCGATAAGTTGTTGATTTTCTTCCGATGAAACTCATCCCTTCTTGGCGTGCTGCAAAATCAAGCACTAACATATCACGACTCAACATCCAGGTAGTATCTACACGCGTGTACTCTTGCACGATCGCCATATCTTCTACCCAGTTAATGTTGGCATCATGTGCGATGCGCATTGAAATCTTTTTAATAGCAAACGTAGTATCGTGAACCCAAAAATCGCCACTGAAAGTAAGCTCTTGTGGTCGGCGCGGCTTAAACTTCATTTTATAGCACCATTGATTATCGAGGAATGCGGAGTCCAGTAAATAATAACGATAATATACTAATCCCAAATCCGAAGCGGGGCTAATAAATCCTTTACCAAAAAGTTCAATGAAATTATCATACACATTTACGCGTTGATACATATCCCCTAGAAACTGAGTAACCGAAGCATTTTCTAATCCAGAAACCTTACTTGCTTTAATTATTTCTTGCTTACTACTCGGACTACTTCTATAATAAATATCGGATAGTGTTTCGCTGATAAAAAACGGAAGGAACGGTTTGCTATTCGTTTCTGTACTATCAATATTATCCCAAACAAAAGCAAAAGGTTTGAGTAATTTATTCTTTTTCATTTTATCACTGATATTCGTCAAATCGAATTCCAGCTTATTATACACTTCATATTGGTATGAATTCAGATTTGTATGATCATTTTCAAACTTATGTTTAATGATCTCGCGAAAAATAATGTTAGCTGGATTCTCTCCGGCTTTAATCACCACCTCTTGCAATTCCATCTTACTCGCCTTCATCACCATATTGATGACTTGATCCTGGCCTTTCTTTACACGCATCTTCACAGGTTGAAAACCTATCAGCGTACACATTATTGAATCTCCTGGTGTATCTGTTGACAAAAAAAACTTTCCGTCCATATCCGTATTGACACCTATTGTTGTTCCCTTAAAAACGATAGTAGCAAAAGGGATCGGCTCATTCGTGAGTTGATCGGTTACTTTACCTCTGATTTTAGTTTGTTGTGCAAAAGAAGGCTGCACAAAAATTAAGGTTACTAAAAATAATAAGTAATAATATCTCATTCAATACTTCTTATATTCTGGTGATGTCAATGTATACGTTTTTACTTTGATAATGTTCCTAATTCCTCCCAATACTCCACGGCACGACGCGTATGAGGAATCACAATACTACCTCCTACTAAATTAGCGATCGAGAAAACTTCGAAAAGCTCCTCTGTGGTGACGCCTTGTTCCATGCACTTTCCGAGATGATATCGGATACAATCATCACAACGTAAAACCATGGAAGATATTAGTCCTAACATTTCCTTGGTTTTCACATCCAAGGCTCCTGCTTGATACGTGGAAGCATCGAGTGCCCAAAATCTTTTCATGTTCAGATTACCTTGTGCAAGGATCTTCCCATTCATCAATTCACGATATTCGTTAAAGTTTTTTACTTGTGACATTTCATTATGTTTTACTATAGCACATTTCTATCATCACTAAAATAGAACTTTTCTATTACATACATATTATCTAACTCGCTTTCTCCAGTCTTCTCTTCTTACTCACCACGGCTTTAGACACATAAATACTTATTTCATATAAAAAAAACAGGGGAATAGCGACCAATAATTGACTAGTCACATCGGGAGAAGGAGTAATTAAAGCAGCAATTATTAAATTAAACACCATGGCATGCTTGCGATATTTTCGCATAAATTCAGGGCTCAATATTCCGAGTTTACTTAAGAAATACACCACCATCGGCAATTCGAAAATTATTCCAGTAGACATCGATAAAACAGTCACGGTATTGATGTATGAATCCATACTGATGGAATTCGCAATTTCCGCACTTACTTTATAGTTTCCCAAGAAATTAATAGAAAGCGGGGTGATCACATAATAGCCAAATGAAACACCGAGCATAAAGAGTAGAGAAGTAAAAAAGACTACACCTTGGCTCACTTTGATCTCCTTTTCTGAAAGTGCAGGGCGAATAAAGCGCCACAGCTCCCATACGAGATAAGGAAATCCGACTACAAAACCGGTCATAAAAGCGATCCACATATGGGTCGTGAATTGACCGCTAATATTGAGGTTCACGACGGAAAAGTCCACTTTATCCATGCACATCCCCAGGTCGTAACGGGTACTTAACTCACACAAGACGCGATAAGTAAGAAAATCGGAATTTTTGGGCGCCATGATAATACCATCAAAAATAAACTCCTTATTCATAAAGGCAACGATGGCAATGACCACGATAAAAATGGCCGAACGGACGATATGCCAGCGAAGTGCCTCGAGGTGATCGAGGAAAGTCATTTCGTGATGGACATCATTTTTCAAGCCTAACATGCTTTCTCTTTTAAGACTGCAATATTAGTCGAATTTGGGGAGTTTGCGAGGGGGAATTTGAGAAGTAAATGGCCATCCTATTTTTATTACTTACCAACTATTTCATTTTAATTTCAAATATTTAATGATATCAGAAACAGGGGTACAAAAGCTAAGTCCTTCTATCTTGTTTCCAAAAATCTTCGAATTAACGACTCCAACGAAGATGTCTGGCAATTTTATTAAAGGACCACCACTATTCCCTGGATTTACCGGGACATCTGTTTGAATCATCGTCAGAGAATCCACATTTTGACGAAAGCTAGAAACAATTCCTTTTGATACGGTTTGACTCAACTCCATGGAAGCAGGAGTTCCAATTGCATACACTTCGTCTGTAACTTCTATTTTAGAATTATTTTTCATGCTATAAGTGAAAGTGAAATGATGATTTACTTTTATCAGTGCTAAATCAGCCAACCTACTTGTCCTTACTACTTTGCCTATGATGGTATCTCCTGTATTTGAAAGTATTTGAATATCGCTGCCTTCTTTTCCTGAAATTACATGATAGCTTGTTAAAATATATCCATCATTACTTACTACACATCCCGATCCAAAAGAATCATCTGTTTTGACTGTTACTGTAGCTTTTAAAGCAGTCTTCATGTCAGAAACTGTAGAATTAAATTTTAATTGCAAAGGCTCCATTTTTGAAGCATCCATCGGTTCAGTATAATTCAAAATTGCTTGGATAGAAGAATCAGCTAATAAATCGTAAAGTGAATTAGCAATAGCTTCCTCCATTGTTCTACTTATTATTTTTTCCCTTTCTTCAGAATTAAGAGAAAGCCAATTCAATGCATCTAAGCTATAAACACCTGCCTTACTCCCTTTTCTCACCTTGTAAATCTCATTCCCGAATTTATCATTGAATTCATATAAAACATCCGCATCCATTTGCATTGACATTTGGCTACAGTCTGTAGTTACTTCATAAAAATAGAAACGATATAATTTCAGTGTTGCCGTTAGAAAACTGGAGTATTTACTTACATTCCCATTAGAAAAACTAGTATCAATAATTCCGGTGGAGGTTAGACCATGCATTAGATTTTTCCGTAAGTAATTTTCAAAATCACCTAACCCCGCATTTTGTTTACAATTCGACCCATTACCGCTAAATTGCTTCTTCCTAAACTTTTTATAATCGTAATAATTAATAGTCATACTGGGGTCTTCAAAAAATACATCCTTTAAAGCAATTGGAACCAGGTCCTTCTGATCTTTATATGATTTACGTGTAACATTTATATAGAGTTCATTATCTCCTGAACCAACAACATCGAATTCTGAATTATATCCAGGTCGTGAAACTTTAAGTTGTTTTATCTTAGCATTTAATTCTAGGTTTATAGTTACAATTTTACCTACTCCAATCTTTACATCATCAATAAAAACTTCACAATCATCAGAATTAGTATACACAATTAAAGTTTGGGCTTTTATATGATTAAAACTTGACAAGATGAGAGAAAAAAACCATCCAAGCAAAACCACTTTTGTAATACTATTTATCATAGATTAATTTTTTTTTAAACTAATTCCCGAAATGAATAATTAGAGCTATTGCTTTTGATTGAATGATATTTGATTGAATCTAAAAAATTGATGGTAGATTTAAACAATTTCGATCCGCCATTTTAACTATTTGAATCTACGATAAAAGATTTCAAGGAGTTTGCGTAACGGAATCTTATGATGAATAAACTACCAATCCATTTTTTATGACATCTCTTCTATTTCCCACTTAACTTCAAATGGGTAATTACATCTGCAACAGGGGTACAAAAACCAAGTCCTTCCATTCGACCACCAGAAATTTTTGAATTTACAACTCCAACAAAAACTCCTGGTAATTTTAGTAAGGGTCCACCGCTATTTCCAGGGTTAACACTAACATCGGTTTGAATGATCGTGTGCTTATCTCCATTTTTTCGAATAGCGGAAACAATTCCTTTTGAGACCGTTTGACTTAATTCCATAGAAGCTGGAGTTCCAATAGCTAATACTTCATCAGTTACTTCTATTTCTGTACTCGAAAGTAAACTAAAAGCAAACGGAAAAGTCTTAGTCGTTTTTATTAATGCTAAATCGGCCGACTTACTCGTCCGCACTACTTTTCCGCTGATGGTATCACCTGTATTCGATAGAATTTGAATGGTACTATCTTCTACTTCAGCAATTACATGATAACTTGTCAAGATATAACCATCATTGCTGACCACACACCCTGATCCAAAAGATTCACCGGTTTTAATGGTAACTGTTGCCTTTAACGCAGATTTCATATCCGTTACACTGCTAGTATTTTTTAAACGTAACGGCTCTAACTTAGATGCAGCCATGGGTTCATCGTCTTCAAAAATTACATGAGCAGCCGAATCGGCAATTAAATCATAGAGCGAATTAGCGATAGCCTCCTCCATTTTACTATTAATAAATTTTCTTTTTGCATCCGAGTCAATCGTTAACCATTTCAACCCATCCAAGTTGTAAATTCCTGACTTACTTCCCTTTCTCAAATTATAAATATCCTTGCCGAATTTATCTTTGAATTCATATTGAACTTCGACTTCAATTTGCATTGCCATTTGATTGCAATTTTTTGAAGTTTCATAAAAATAGCACCGCGCCAATTTAAGTGTAGCTTCTAACAGACATTTATAATTTTCTGAATTCAACATGGAATAATTTGTATCCACAACACCGGTTGATGCAATGCTCTTAACAAAATACGAGGGGGCATCTTTCTGATAATCGCGCACTGCAGTTTTATCAAAACAGCCGTGATATACCGGCTCAAATTGTTTTTTTCTGAATAGTTCATAATCGTAGTGATAGGTGTATCCTTCTGATTCACTGCTGTAGGCGGTTTTCAAAGCAATAGTTGAAGTGCCTGATGCACTTTTATAAGTCTTGCGCGTTACGTTAATACTAATTTCTTTATCCCCATAATACGCGACTTCATGCATCGGAAAATAGCCGGGACGTGTTACTTTAATTTGTTTTAAAATATGTTTTTTATCCAGTAAAATTTTTATCGATTTACCAGTTCCCACTTTCACATCATCTACAAAAACTTCGCAATCGTCAGCATTTGTATTGATAAGGAAATTCTGGGCGGATACTGTGTGAGTCATTGAATTTAAAATCAAAAGAACACAAGCGATCCAAATAACTTTTAAGTTTAAATTATTCATATAATGTCAGTATAATAATTTTCAATATTATGTTTTAGAATAAAAAAGAAATCAATAATCCGCAACCCATTTTTAGTTTTCTATATATAACAATCAAACTTATATCAAAA